>JANXXW010000575.1 GCA_025350425.1 Rhodospirillales bacterium | reverse complement strand
AGCATGAGTTCCGCGTCGCCGGCAACCGCATTACGTAAAATCAGGGCATCCATCGCACTTACCTCTCGAAACATTGCAAGAAAAATAGTCGGAAATAGCGCCAGCCTCAACTCAAGCCGCGCGATGCTGGCGGAACCGCCGCCAGCGTAGCCGGCCGACGGCAACCGCGCGTTCGAGCGGGACGGGCGAGTCCATATCGGACGTGGCTTGCGTGGCCTCGGCGGCGGCGATCGCGTCAGGAACCGGGCTGCCGCTCATGCGACGGCGATCCGCGGGTCGAGCCAGCCATAGGCGAGGTCGGCCAGGAGATTGCTCAACAGGGTAATCACCGTGGCAAACAGCAGTCCAGTGAGCGCGAGGTTGAAGTCGTTGCCGAGGATGGCATCGTAGATCATCTTGCCCATGCCAGGCTGCGCGAACATCGTCTCGGTCAGCAGCGCGCCGGAAAACAACGTCCCGAAGTTAAGCGCGATCACCGTCACCACAGGTATCAGGGCGTTGCGGAAAGCGTGGACCAGCACCACCCGCCCTTCCCCGGCGCCCTTGGCGCGCGCAGTCCGAACGTGGTCCATCCGCAATGTCTCGATCATGCTGGCGCGGACATACCGGATAAAACCACCGGTGTTGGCCAAGGCCAGTGTCGTCACCGGCATGATGAGGTGCCGGGCCTGATCCATGAAGCCGCCATCGCCGATATTGCCCATGCCGCTGGCAGGAAACCAGTGCAGCTTTACCGCAAACACCAGGATCATCATGAGCGCCAGCCAGAATACCGGGACCGAGATGCCGGCGAAGGCGATCAGGCTGATGGTGTTGTCCACGAAACCGCCCGGCCGGAGGGCCGCGATGATGCCGAGCACGAGGGACAGCACCACGCTCACGACGAAGCTCGCGATCAGCAACTTGCATGTCTGCAACAGCGCAGGACCCAGCACCTCAAGCGTTGGCTGCGAGTGGATGCGAGAGAACCCAAAATCGCCCATCAGCGCGGACATGAGCCAGTGCCAGTAGCGCAGCATTAGCGGCTGATCGAGGCCATAGATGGCACGGAGATGCGCCACCACTTCCGGCGTGGCGCCGGGGTTGCTTGCGATCATGATATCCAGCGGGTCGCCGGGCATAAGCCCAATCAGGCCGTAGATCACGAACGACATCACCAACAAGACGATGAGCGCCTGCCAGATGCGGTTGATGATAAATCTGGTCATCAGCGGCGCCCTGCGTCTTCTAGGGGGAGACGAAGAAACGTATCGGCGCGAATTTGAATGTCGTCCATGTCACCCTCAATCTTTGAAGTGGCAGGCGGCGCGTTGGGTGGGGCGGCCGGGCGCTGCTTCCAGCACCGGCGGCTCGGTGCGGCAGATCGCCTGCGCCTTGGGGCAACGCGGATGGAACACGCAACCCGGCGGAGGTGCCAAGGGACTTGGCATCTCGCCCTTGATCACGCTACCCCCGCGCGCGCGCCGCCGCCCAATGCGCGGGACAGCGGCCAGAAGCGCCTGGGTGTAGGGATGCGACGGGGTGGCGAATAATTCGGCGCGCGGCGCGACCTCGATCAGCCGACCAAGATAAAGAACGGCCACGCGGTCCACCAGATGGTTCACTACGGCTAGGTCGTGGCTGATGAACAGGTAGGCGAGCTTGCGGCGTTCCTGCAACTCCTTCATCAAATTCAGCAATTGGCTTTGGATTGATACGTCCAACGCCGAAAGCGGCTCGTCGGCCACGATCAACGCCGGGTCCGGCGCCAGTGCGCGCGCGATGGCAATACGCTGGCGCTGCCCGCCGGAGAACTCGTGCGGATAGCGGTTCAACGCGTCCAGCGGGAGGCCGACCTGCCGCACGAGGTCAGCGGCCCGTGCGTGCCGCTCCGCAGCCGATGCGGTGCCCTGGATCAGCAGTGGTTCGGCGATGATGGCCGAAACCGGCATACGCGGGTCAAGCGCGCTGAACGGGTCCTGGAACACCATCTGGATGTCCCGCCGCGCCGCCTTCCAAATGTCCGCGTCCATGGATTTGCCACGGAACCGCAGCGTGCCCGAAGTCGGAACCTGCAATCCGGCGACCACGTTGCCCAGGGTGGATTTGCCGCTGCCGCTTTCGCCCACCAGCGCCAGGGTCTCCCCGTCCGCAATCTCCAGCGACACCTTCTCCACGGCCCGCAGCGTGCGGGCCTTGCCGCCGAACAGGCCGCGACCGCCCAGGCTGAAATGGACCGAAATCTCGTCGAGCGCGAATATCTCGCTCATGCCTTGAAGCACGCCACGAAATGGCCTGGACGCAGTTCCTCCAGCGCCGGCTCGGCCTGGCGGCATCCATCGTCGCCGCGCTTGCAGCGGTCAGCGAAACGGCAGCCACGCGCCTTGGCGCTGAAGTCGGGCACGCCGCCCCGGATGACCGGCAGGCGGCCCACGCGATGATCGGGGTTCGGCAAAGTCTCGATCAGGCCGAGCGTGTAGGGGTGCAGCGGCGTCGCGAACAACTCGTCAGCCGGCGACCGCTCCACGACGCGTCCCGCGTACATCACGATGATTTCGTGCGCGACTTCGCTGATGACGGCCAAGTTGTGGCTGATGAACTGGATCGCCATGCCGATCCGCTCCTGCAGGTCGATCATGAGGTCGAGGATTTGGGCCTGGATGGTCACGTCCAGCGCCGTCGTCGGCTCGTCGGCGATCAACAGCGCGGGCTTGCACGCCAGCGCCATCGCGATCATCGCCCGCTGCCGCATCCCACCGGATAATTGGTGCGGGTATGTGCGGGCGCGCTCCTTCGGGGAGTTGATGCCTACGGCTTCCAGCAGTCCGACCGCCTGTTCCTCCGCCTCGCGCCAGCCGGCCTCACCGTGCAGCACCAGCACTTCCGCGATCTGCCGCCCCACGGTCATCACCGGATTAAGGGCGCTCATCGGTTCCTGGAACACCATGGCGATCCGCTTGCCCCGCAAGCGGCGCCAGTCGGTTCTGGACTGACCGATCATTTCGCGCCCGTCGAACCGCACCGAACCCGTCACCACTCCCTGCCCTGGGATCAGCCCCATCAGCGCGAGCGCGGTCATCGACTTGCCACAGCCACTTTCGCCCACCACGCCCAGGGTGCGTCCGGCTGGAATGGCGTAGGAGATACCGGCGACGACTTCCTTGCCGCCACCAAAAGTAACGCGAAGGTCAGAGACCTCGACAAGCCCGGTCATTCGGTCTGCCAGTCCTCCCCGTGCAGCGTGGCGTAGTTGGTGTGGCCGGTCGGCCGATACCCCTTCAACCATTTCGGGATCACGTGGGCTTCCGGCCGGAAGAACAGCGGCAGCACCGGCAGGTCCTGGGCGTAGGCCATCTGCATGGCGGTCCAGGCCATCTGTGCCTTCGCCGGATCAAGCTCGGTCTCCGTCACTTTCAGGGCGGCCTCCACGGCTGGGTTTTTCCAATCCATGTAATTGGAACCGCCCCAGTTGTTCTCGGTCGTTGGGATCTGGTCGATCCCGAGAATTTGGCGGGCGGGATAGCTTGGTTGAAACAACCACGAGTAGTACGCCAGCCCCGTGAACGCACGATGCTTCAGCGTTTCACCGAAAAACGCGCGTGGCTGCTCGTTCTTGATGTTGACCTCGACACCTACCGCCTTCAGTTGCTGCTGCGCCACCGCCTGGAACAACTCGTTCAACCTGATGCCGGTGGTCCCGCGCAACTCGATCACGAACTTCTCGCCCTTGGCGTCGCGCAGGATGCCGTCAGTCCCCGGATTCCATCCCGCCTGCATGAACAGCGTTCGCGCGCCCGCCGGGTCATATCCATAATGAGGCAGGCCTTTCGCGTACACAGGGTCCTGCGGCGCGATCCAGGCATCGGCTAGGGTCCAAAGACCATCGACCAGCTTGTCCGACATGGTCTTGCGGTCCAGCGCCATCAGAAGCGCCCGTCGCACCCGCACATCCGCCAGGATGGGATTGTCAAGTTGCGTGTCGAGATGCAGGTAAGCCGTGCTGTCGCGAAACACATAGTTAAAACGGTCCGGCTCCTGCTTCCGCATCGTCAGCACCTGATCGAGCGTGAGCCCGATGCCTTCGCCCGGAGTCATGTCCACGTCGCCCGAGAGCAAATTGGCCTGCAACGATGCCGTGTTCTCGATCGTGCGGACCACGATACGATTAAAGCCGGGCTTCTTCCCCGGCCAGTAAGGGTTCGGCTCCAGCACGATCTGCGAGCCCGACCGGTAGTCAGTGATCATGTAAGGCCCGTTGTAGAGGCCGGGCGTGGTGGGTGCCCGATTATATGTGGTGGCCTTGATGTAGTCGGCGGCGTTGCCGGCGTGCTCGAGGATCGGACGCTCGATATGCTCCGGCAGCAACGTGGGAATGCGATCGAACAGCACGTTCACGGTCGCGAAATGCATCACCGCCGTAATCGCGTCTATGATATCGACGCTATCGACGCCTTGCCAGGTCTGGTTGTTGGTGAAGCCCGAGAGCGGATCATGTCCGACCTTGGCGGTGAACGCGAGGTCAGCGGTAGTGACTGCCACGCCATCGGCCCACTTCTGATCCGGCTTCAACTTCACCGTGACCGCAAGCGCCTGCGCTCCATCCGGCCGCGTCTCGATCCGCACCATCCCGTTCGCCAGCGTCGGCAACTCCGCGCAGAGAATGCACTCCTTATTCCAGGCGGCATCCTGCGCCGAGACCGGCCGCAGCGCGAAGCCGAGAGTGTAGGACTTGACCACTTCAGGATTGATGTAGGGGTGCATCATCGACGGGAACGACGAAACCCCGATCACGAGGTCGTCCTTCGCCCGGGCTGGCTGGACAACTCCAGCCGCGATCAGCGCTGCCGCCATCAACCGGCGCACTAGCCGGATTTCCAGTTCTCCGCCCACAAAGGACTGAAATCGCCATGGCCCGTCGGGGTATAGCCCTTGAGCCATTTCGGTACGATGTGCGGTTCCGCGCGGAAGAACAGCGGCAACACCGGCACCTGGTCCGCGTAGATCTTCTGCATCTCGGCCCAGATCACCTTCTGCTTGGCGGGATCGAGTTCGGACGCCGCTTTCGTGATGTCAGCATCCATCACGTCATCCTTGAACGCGATGTAGTTGGAGCCGCCATAATTGTTGGCCGCAGTCGGTATGTCGCTGCTGCCCAGAGTGCGCCGGGGGCTCTCGCCCACCCCGCTCGACCATCCATACATCGCCAGGCCTGGATAGACCCGCTTCTTCAGCGTCTCACCGAACAACGTCCGGGCTGGCTCGTTCCTGATGACGGTATCGATACACGCGGCCTTCCACTGGCTTTGCAGCACCTGTTCCTGCAACTCGCGCAGCCGATTGCCCGCCGTGGTCGTCAACTCGATCGACAGCCGCTCGCCCTTGTCATTGCGGCAGATGCCATCGCCGCCGGGCTTCCACCCCGCTTCGGCCAGCAGCGCCTTGGCTTTCGCGGCATCATACGGGTAGGTCGCGGTGTCCTTCGTGTAGTTCGGATCGAGCGGATTGACCCAGGTTGCCGCTACCGGCTGCAACCCCTCGAATAGCCGGTTCACCATCGTTTGCCGGTCAGCCGCGTACAGCAGCGCGCGACGCACTCTGACGTCGGCAAGGATGGGGTTACCGCTCTGGATATCGATGTGCTCGTACGTCAGGCTCGGCTTGAACTCATAGTCGAATTTGGCCGGTTGCTGCTTGCGGAGGGCCAACGCGAGATCGATCGTCAGTCCGATCCCTTCTCCCGCCACCATATCCACGTCACCCGATAACAAATTGGCCTGCAACGCCGACGTGTTCTCGATCGTCTTGATAACGATGTGCTTGAAGCCTGGCTTCTCACCGGCCCAATTCGGGTTCGGCTCCATCACGATCTGCGAACCGGATTGATACGCCGTGATCATATAGGGACCATCATACAGACCCGGCGTGAGCGGCGCACGGGTGAAGGTCGTTTGCTTGATGTAGTCGCCGACATTGGCGAGCTTTGCGACCACCGGCGCCTCGATATGCTCCGGCAGCAACTGGTCCCATTCGTTGTAGCTGACCGTGACGCTGGACAGGTGTAGCACCGCCGTATGCTCATCCACCACGTCGATCCGGGTGGCGCGGTTCCAAGGATGGTTGTTGCTGAAGCCCGAGGCTGGATCGAGGCCCAGCTTCCAGGTAAACATCAGGTCCTTGGTGGTGACCGGTATCCCGTCGCCCCATTTCAGGTCGGGCTTCAGCTTGATCGTGACTGCCATCCCCGCCTTGCCATCAGGCTGGTCCTCCAGCTTCGCCAACCCGTTCTCCAGTGTTGGCAACTGGGTGCATAGCAGGCATGAGTTCTTCCAGTCCTTATCGAACGCGGTGATGGGCCTGATGCCGAAATCGTTGATGTAGAGTTTCACCACCTCGGAATCGATGTTCGGATTGAGACTGGAGGGAAACTGCGACACCCCGATCACGAGGTCGTCCTTCGCCTGCGCCACACCGGCAACGCCAGCGAAGGCAAGTATCGTGGTGGCAGCAAGCGCCGCGCGCAGTCTCATGGTCAGTCCCCGATCATTCTGATTTGAGATGGATTGCAGGCGATGAAACAGGCACGTTACCCTTGAGTCAACGCGGGCGCGGGTCAACCCCGCGCCCAAATCAACCTACCTCGGTGAGCGCTCGGCTCAGACGGCCTTTTTAAGTGTCGGCGAGGCCTTGAAGCGGACCGTCTTGCCAGCCTTGACCTTGATCGACTCACCGGTGCGCGGGTTGAGACCCTTACGGGCCTTCGTCTTGCGGACCAGGAACGTGCCGAAGCTGGGCAACGTGAAACGGCCCGTTTTCTTGAGTTCCTTGACAATTGCACCCATGAGGTCTCCGGCAGCACGATTGGCGGCGGTGCCAGTCAGTCCAGCGGACTCCTGAATGATGCTAGCAATAAAAGCCTTCGACATGGCAGACCTTGATCCCTTGTTCTATTCGCTCGCGCGACGATCACGCGTCGGCACTACGCCTTAACCCGCGAAATCAGTGCGCGTAGCAGCGATTTTGCTGAGTGGCAAAATGTTTCTTGACCAGACCTTGATCAAACGATGGCAAGCGGCTTGAGTGGCGGTCCACGACGGAGTGACATCATGGCCCCGCTTCCCTCGACCGAGGCGATCAGTGATCGCTACCGGGATCTCGATTCGTGGGGTTCCGAAGCGGTGCTCGACGCATTGTGGGAAAGCCAGCTCGCGGCGGTCGCAGCGGTTCGTCCGTCGCTCGCAGCACTCGCCGCGGCCGCCGAAGCCGCCGTGCCAGCGCTCGCGCGCGGTGGGCGGCTGATCTATTGCGGCGCCGGTACTTCAGGCCGGATCGGCGTGCAGGACGGCGCCGAGTTGCCGTCGACCTTCGACTGGCCGGAGGATCGGCTCGTGTTGCTGATGGCCGGCGGCGACGGTGCTTTTACCCGCTCTATCGAAAACGCCGAGGATGACTGGGAGGCCGGAGTCCGGCGCATCGGCGAGCACATGGTCGGCACCGACGATGTCGTGCTGGGCATCGCCGCCAGCGGCGCCACACCTTTCACCACCGCCTGCCTGATAGAAGCCGGCCGGCGCGGCGCATTGACCATCGGCATCGCAAACTCGGCGGGCGGCCCGGTGCTCGCCGCCGCGACACATCGGATACTTGTCGAGACCGGCGCGGAAGCCATCGCTGGCTCAACCCGGATGAAGGCCGGAACCGCACAGAAAGTGGTTCTGAACCTGTTCTCCACCTTGGTGATGGTGCGTCTCGGCCGTGTCTATCAGGGCAACATGGTGGATATGCAGGCGCGCAACGAGAAGCTGCGGCTGCGTGCCATGCGAATGCTGACCCACCTTACCGGCTGCGACGCGGCTGCCGCCCGGACGGCACTCGGGCGCACAGCGGGCCGGGTCAAGCCGGCGATCCTTGTTGTCCGCGGCATGAACGTCGAGGAAGCGGACGCCATCCTCAGCCGTCACGGTGGATCGCTGCGGGCGGCGCTCGCGGAATGATCGCGCTCCGTGCGGCGCGCCTATTCGACGGAATCGCGATGCGCGGTCCCGCGACCGTGCTGATCGATGGCGCGCATATCGTGGCGATACTTGACGACGGCGCACCTCCCGACGGCGCGACCCTGCACAT
>JANXXW010000546.1 GCA_025350425.1 Rhodospirillales bacterium | reverse complement strand
TGCCTTGGCAGGCACGGCGTTGCGCAAAGTTATTTGGGATCCACTGGCAAAGCATCTGGTTGGTGCGTGGCGTATTTTTCTGGTGCTCGATGGAACACTGCAAACAGTGAATTTCTCCGCGCTTCCCACAACAGCCGGCCGCTACTTGATCGCACCTTGGGTCATGCCGGCGATGAACTGGCGCGAGAGCAGGATATAGACCACCGAAATCGGTAGCGCCGCCAACGTCAGCCCGGCGAACAGCACGCCCCAATCGGTGTTGAACTCGCCCATGAATACCGTCAGCCCCTGCGGCAAGGTTTTCAGCCGGTCCGTGGTGATGAAGACCAAGGGAAAGAAGAAGTCGTTCCAGATCGGCACGGCGTTCTGGATGCCAGCGATCACCATGGCTGGGCGCGCCAGCGGCAGCATGATGGACCACATCGTCCGCGCCTCGCTCGCCCCATCGATGCGCGCGGATTGTTCCAACTCGCCCGGCAACGTCCGCAGGAAACCGGCCATGATAAACACCGCCGACGGCAGTCCGGTCGCGACATAGACCATCATCAGTCCGAAGCGGTTGTCGATCAGCCCCAGCGCGTCCAACTGGATGAACAGCGGGATGACCGCGAGCTTCAGCGGCACCATCAACCCGCTGAGGAAAAACAGAAACAGGATCGCGTTGCCGCGGAATTCGTAGCGGGCCAGGGCGTAGGCCGCCATCGTGCCGAACAACAGGATCAGCGCCACCGAACCTCCCGTAACCAGCGCGGAGTTGATCAGGTAGCGCACGAAGTTCGTCTCGTCCCACACGCGCGCCAGGTTCGCCGTGTCGAAGCTGTCCGGCAGCGCGAACGGCGAGGCGAAAATCTCCGCGTTCGTCTTGAACGCCGACAGCACCATCACGAGCAGCGGATACAGCATCACCACCGCGTTCACGATCAGCAGCAGTTGAATCAGCGTGTGCTTGGCCCGCTCGCCTCGTTCCGCCGGCATCTAGGCTTCGATCTCGCGGCGGCGGAGGTATCGCAACGACAAGGCGGAGACGGCGGCGATGAACACGAACATCAGCACCGCCAGCGCGCTGCCATGGCCGAAATCCTGCAATCCCGAGGACACGCCGCCGAACGCGGTGCGGTAAAAATACAGCCCCAGCACATCCGTGGCACCGCCCGGCGATCCCGTGATTCCCGCCATCACGTAAGGCAGTTCGAACCAGTTGAAGCTGCCTATGAAGGTCAGGATGAACACGATGGTCGCGGAAGGCGCCACCAGCGGCCAGATGATCCGGCGCAGCAGCGCAAGGTCGCCCGCGCCGTCCAGCCGCGCCGCCTCGATCGTCTCGCGTGAAATACGCTGCATCCCGGCCAGGAAGATGAGCGCCGGGAAGCCGACCCAGTGCCAGGCGTTGGTGGCGATGATGCTGCCGAGCGCCGTGTTCGCGTCACCCAGCCACGATCGCGGCGCGAAGCCGACCAGCCCGATCGCTGCGTTCACCAGCCCGAACAGCGGATGCAGGAACAGCTTCCACAGGAAGCCGACGATGATGGCGCTCAATACGACCGGCAGGAACACGATCACCTGATGCACGCGATGCCCCGGCAGCGACTTCAGCAGCGCAAAGGCGATCAGGTATGCCAGCCCGTTCTGAACCACCATAAGGCCCGCGAACACGATGCAGTTGTGCCAGAACGCGGCGATGGTCCAGGCGCTGAACGGCGGCTCGAACAACACCTCGGTGAAGTTCCGCAACCCGATGAAGCCGCTGGCGGTCAGCCCATGGAAAGATTGGAAGGCATACCGGAACGCCGAGACTATCGGCCACGCGACGAACAACGCCATAACGGCCAGCGCCGGCGCCAACAGAAACGCGATCCACAGTGCACGCTTCATCGCTCCCTCCGCCCTTGAGAGAGGGGACCGGGGTGAGGGGCGTGATTCCAGAGGTTAGGGTATTCACCCCGCACTCCAGCGCTCTCCCGCAAGGCGAGCGCTGGCGATGTCCCGGTAGCCGAACAACATCCTACTTTTTCTGGAACGGCGCGTAATACCGGCTCACCCCCTGGGTCAGGGCGGCGCCGACCTGTGCCGGCGTTTCGGTACCCGCCATCAGCTTCTGCATTCCGTTCTGCAGCAGCTCCGACCCCGTCGGCGTCTCGTAGCGGAAATAGACCGCCATGATGTAGGGCATCGCCGTTTCGTTCAGCTTCGACACCTTCGCGAGCATGGGGTCGTCGATCTTGACGCCCTTGATCGGTGAGATGTTGCCGAGCAGGGCGGAGAACCTGTCGCCGAATTCCGTGGTGCCCATGAACCGCACCAACTTGAGCGAATCCGCACGGTCCGGCGTCTTGGCGTTCACGGCGTAGCCGCCGTCGAAGAACTTGGAGACCGGGGCCGCCTCGCCAGCCGTGGGTGCCGGTGGTGGTACGAAATCCAGCGCGAACTTAGGGCTCTGTTTGCGGAAATTGGCGATCTCGAAACTGCCGCCCACGAACATCGCCGCACGCCCGGACAAAAAGAGCTGCTGTCCGGTCGCGTAATCCACGCCGGAGAAATTGGCCGGCAGGTAGTCCTTCAGCTCCGTCAGCCGCGTCAGTGCCGCCACATAGCGCGGGTCCTCGAAGGTGGCCTTCCCCGCCCGCAGGTCGGCGACGAATTGCGGGCCGAGGAACGGGTTGATGAACACGCTGGCGAACACCTCGTCCATCCAGGCGGTCGCGGTGCCGTTGGCGATGGGCGTGATACCATTGGCTTTCAGCGTCTTGCACAGCGCCAGGAATTCGTCCCAGGTCTTGGCGGGTGCCACGCCGGCTTTCTCGAACACGGCTTTGTTGAAGAATATGCCGAGCGTCTGCGAGGCGAACGGCAGCGAATACACGCGGCCATCGCTGCGGAGCGTCTCGGCCGCCAGCGCGTCGGCTGGGAAATTGGCCAGTTCCGGCACCTCGACCGGGTCGAGCGGCATCAGGTAGCCGGACTTCGCGAAGGCCTCCAGCCCGCCATACGCCCGCGTGTGCAGCACGTCGCCACCGCGACCGCCCGCCAGCGCCGTCGAGACGATGGTCGCGTAATTCTCCGGCGCGAACGCCTCGAACTTCACGTGGATGTCCGGGTTGGCCTTGGTGAACTCGTTGAACAGTTCGGTGTAGGCGGCCTTGTCCTCCTGCCGCCAGGTCCAGAAGGTGATGTCTCCGGCGTGAGCCTGCGCCGTGGCCAGGCCGAGCACGCCCAAGACCGCCAAACTCAGCTTCGCACCACGCATGAAATCTCGCCCCTGATTAC
>JANXXW010000502.1 GCA_025350425.1 Rhodospirillales bacterium | reverse complement strand
CCGAGAAGTATTTCGCCCGGGGATTTAGCACCACGATGGCGCTGGTGGATTGCTCGGGATGGAGCTGCCATTCGTCCGACAGGCTCACGCCGATCCGCTCGGCGTCCAGAAGCCTCAGAAGCGGGGCCTGATCCTCGATGTTCGGGCAGGCCGGATAGCCGAAGGAGTAGCGTGAGCCGCGATAGCTTTGGGAGAGCATCTTCTCCATATCGCGATCATCCTCGCCAGCGAAGCCGCATTCAGCGCGGATACGCTTGTGCGTGTACTCCGCCATCGCCTCGGCCATCTCGACCGACAGGCCGTGCAGATACAGGTAATCCTGGTAGCGGTTGTCGTCGAACCAGACGCGCGCGGTGTCGCTGGCCTTCTGGCCGACGGTGACGACCTGAAAGCCGATCACGTCACGCTCGGTGTCGTCGATGTCGCGGAAGAAGTCGGCAATGCAATCGCCGTCCTCGCGCGGCTGGCGGGGCAGCATGAAGCGGCATACCTCGGTAGTGCCGTCCTGCTCGAACACCAGCAGTTCGTTGCCTTGGGCCGCAGCCTTCCAATAACCGTAGATGGCCTGTGGGCGCAGGATGTTTTCGGCTTCGCAGAGGTTGAGCATGCGCTTCATCACCGGGCGCAGCTCCTGTTTGGCCCAACCAAGAAAGTCATCCAGCGTCCGGCCCTGTTTGCGGAAGCCCCACTGGAATTGGTACAGGCTGCGTTCGTTCAGGAACGGCACGATCGCCTTGGGTGAGGCCTCGATCATGCGCCCGCCCCAGAATGGCGGTGAGACAGCGGGAACGTCACGCGTCAGCAAATGGCGGCGCCCCTGTACGGCTGCGACATCCACCGGACGGAACGCGCGGGCATCGGCCTGGCCCAACGTGCGCGCGGTGTTGCGGGCCTTGCCGGAGCGTTTGGCCTGGATTGCGGAGAGGTAGTCGTCAAAGCCGTTGCCCGTGACGCGGTCCATGAGGTGCAAGCCGTCGAACGCGTCGCGGGCATAGGCAACGCGGCCACACGCATAGGACTGCACACATGCATCTTCGACGTAGTTGCGAGTGAGCGCTGCGCCGCCGAGCAGCACGGGGATGTCGAGGTTCTGGCGCGACATCTCCTCCAGGTTCTCGCGCATCACGACGGTGGATTTGACCAATAGGCCGGACATGCCGATGGCGTGGGCGCGGTGCTCGCGCACAGCAGCGATCATGTCAGCGAGCGGCACCTTGATGCCGAGATTAATCACCCGGTAACCATTATTGGTCAGGATGATGTCCACCAAGTTCTTGCCGATATCGTGGACATCGCCCTTCACGGTCGCGAGCACGATGGTGCCTTTCTCCTGACCCTCGATCCGCTCCATCATCGGTTCGAGGTAAGCCACTGCCGCCTTCATGGTCTCGGCACTTTGCAGCACGAACGGAAGCTGCATCTTGCCGGCGCCGAACAGCTCGCCCACCACCTTCATACCGGCCAGGAGGATCTCGTTGATGATCACGAGTGGGGCATGGATTTTCAGCGCGTCATCGAGTTCATCGGTGAGGCCCTTGCGATCGCCATCGACGATGCGGTCCTTCAGGCGTTCCTCGACCGTCTCGGCGCGGGATTTCTTGACGGCGTCCGCGAGCTTGCGATCAGCGAACATCTCAAGCAGCTTTTTCAGCGGATCGTATCCCTCGCGGCGGCGGTCGAAGATCAGGTCCTCCGCGACCTGCACCTCCTCTGGCGCGATGAGATGCAGCGGACGGATTTTCGACACGTGTACTATTGCGCCGGTCATGCCCGCCTTCACGGCATGGTCGAGAAACACGCTGTTCAGCACGGTGCGGGCGGCGGGATTGAGGCCGAAGCTGATGTTCGACAGGCCCAGGATGATCTGGATTTCGGGGAACTTCTCGCTGATGGCCTTGATACCCTCCAGCGTCCATTGCCCGAGCTTGCGGTCGTCCTCGTTGCCGGTCGCGATGGTGAAGGTGAGCGGATCGATCAGCAGGTCGCATTGCTGCAGGCCGTAACGCTCGCAGGCGAACTCCACGAGGCGGGTGGCGACCGCAAGCTTGCGCTCGGGCGTCTTGCACATGCCCTCCTCATCGATCGTGAGGGCGATGATGGCGGCACCGAACTTCTTGGCCAGGATCATGCGATCGGCGGCGGGCTGCTCGCCATCCTCGAAGTTCATCGAGTTGATGATCGGCTTGCCGCCGTGCAGGCGGAGCGCACTTTCGAGCACGCCGGTCTCGGTAGAATCGATCACCAACGGCGAGTTCACCGAACTGGTGAAGCGGCGGATCACCTCGTCCATCTCCATCACCTCGTCGCGGCCGACGAAGGCGGTGCAGATGTCCAGGCTGTTGGATCCCTCGGCGACCTGCTCGCGGCCGACGGCGACGCAGCCGTCCCAGTCGCCCTTTTCCTGCAGTTCCCGCCACTTCTTCGACCCGTTGGCGTTGCAGCGCTCGCCGATGGAGAAATACGAATTCTCCTGCCGCAGCGGCACCTGCTGGTAAAGGCTCGCCACTGACGGCATCCACACCACCGTGCGCTGCACCGGCACCGGGCGGAAGCCGCCGCGCCGGCGCAGCATCACGTCCAACGCTTCGATATGCTCGATTGAGGTGCCGCAGCAGCCGCCGATCAGATTGACCCCGTCTTCGGCCACAAACCGTTCCATCCAGCTCGCCATTTCGGCCGCACCCAGCGGGTAGTGGGTGGCACCATTGACCAGTTCCGGCAGGCCGGCATTGGGCTGCATCGACAGCAGCCCCGGCCAGTTGGCCGCGAGCCACTTGACATGCTCGGCCATTTCCTGCGGCCCGGTGGCGCAGTTCAGGCCCATCAACGGAATGTCGAGCGCCTGGATCACGGTCGCAGCCGCCGCAATGTCAGGGCCGACCAGCAAAGTCCCGGTGGTTTCGACGGTGACCTGGACGAAAATCGGCGTATCGAGCAAGGCCCGCGCCCGCTTGGCGCCATTGACGGCAGCCTTGATCTGCAACGGGTCCTGGCATGTTTCAATCAGGATCGCGTCCACGCCACCGGCGATCAGTCCGCGCGACTGTTCGAACAAGCCTGCTTCGAGCGCGTCATAGGCAATGTTGCCGAGCGACGGCAGCTTGGTGCCCGGCCCGATGCTGCCGATGACGTAGCGATGCCGGCCATCGGCAAAACTTTCGGCCGCTTCGCGCGCCAGTTCGCCCGACCGCTTGTTGATCTCGAAGGCGCGGTCGGACAGGTCGAATTCGGCAAGCGTGATGGGCGAGCCACCAAACGTGTTGGTTTCCACCATGTCGGCGCCGGCGGCGAAGTAACCGCGATGGATGTCGCGCACCAAATCAGGACGCGACAGCGACAGAATATCGGTGCAGTTCTCCTGGCCCCAATAATCCTTCTCGATATCGAGCGTCAGTGCTTGCACCCGGCTGCCCATGCCGCCATCGCACAG
>JANXXW010000294.1 GCA_025350425.1 Rhodospirillales bacterium | reverse complement strand
GCGCGCCCGCGCGGACGTGCTGGCGGTGGCCGTGCCCGCGCTGTTCCTACTGCTGCTGCTGCCGTGGGCGCGCGATTACGCTGAGGACCAGGCATTCATCGTGACGCCCGCGCTGAGCCTGCCTGATATCTTTCGCGCTGGCGCCATCCCCATCGGTGTTGGGCTCATGCTGCTGATCTGCGCGCTTCGGCTGGCCCGGATGCCCATGCGAGACCTGATCGCGGTCGGGCTTGCTCTCGCCGTGGTGGCAGCGGGACTGCATTTCGCCGCACCTGCGCTGAAGGCGGCCGGGACCTGGAACCTTGCCTTCTTTTTTGTGCTGCTATTGTTCTCGGCGGTGCTGCTCGGCGTGCCCATCGGCTTTGCTTTCGGCACGGCGACGTTGGCATTCCTCACCTGCGTCACCTCCGTGCCGCTCACCATCGTGGTGTCGCGCATGGACGAGGGCATGAGCGGGTTGGTGCTGCTCGCGGTGCCGCTGTTCGTGTTCCTCGGTCTGCTGATCGAGATGACCGGGATGGCGCGGGCGATGGTGGCGTTCCTGGCCTCGCTGCTCGGCCATGTCAGGGGTGGGCTGTATTTCGTGCTGCTGGGCGCGATCTATCTGGTCTCCGGCATTTCCGGCTCCAAGGCTGCCGACATGGCGGCGGTGGCGCCCGTGCTGTTTCCCGAAATGCGGAAGCGCGGCAGCGACGACGGCGAGCTGATCGCCATCCTGGCCGCCTCGGGCGCCATGAGCGAGACCATTCCGCCCAGTCTTGTGCTCATCACCATCGGTTCCGTGACCGGAGTGTCGATCGCCGCCCTGTTCACGGGCGGATTGCTGCCGGGCGCCGTGCTGGCCCTGGCGCTGGCGTTCGTCGCGTGGAGGCATTCGCGTGGCGAGAAGCGTGGCGCCCGCGCCACGCGGGGCGAGATCGGCCGTGCGCTGCTGATCTCGATTCCGGCGTTGCTGCTGCCGTTCGTGATCCGCACCGCCGTGGTGCGCGGGGTCGCGACCGCCACGGAGGTCTCCACCATCGGCATCGTCTACGCGGTGCTCGCCGGGCTGCTGATCTACCGGCAGTTTCCCTGGCGCCGGGTGTACCCGATGCTGGTCGATACCGCCTGCTTGTCCGGAGCCATCCTGTTCATCATCGGCACCGCGACGGGGATGGCATGGGCGCTGACGCAATCCGGGTTCTCCCGCCAGTTGGCCAGCGCCATGGCCGGGATGCCGGGCGGGTGGGGCGGCTTCATGGCGATCTCCGTCGTCGTGTTCGTGGTGCTTGGCAGCGTGCTGGAGGGGATACCGGCCATCGTGCTGTTTGGCCCGCTGCTGTTCCCGATCGCCCGGCTCGTGGGCATTCACGAGGTGCATTATGCGATGGTGGTCATTCTTGCGATGGGCATCGGATTGTTCGCACCGCCTCTGGGGGTGGGCTACTACACCGCCTGCGCCATTGCCCGCGTCTCTCCCGATGTCGGGATGAAGCGCATCTGGCCATACATGGGGGCGTTGCTGGTCGGATTGGTGGCGGTGGCGGCGATCCCCTGGCTGTCCACCGGCTTTTTGGAACGATGATGCTATTCGCCAAGATCGCGGTCGTGATTGGCGACATACGATGCCGAGATTCGCGCGGTTTGGAATCGCGTTGTTCCTGGCCTGCGTCGATGCGGGGGTTAGAAATCGCGTTTGCCAGTGCCATTTCAGTCTAGACTTTGGAATGGAGAACAAATCATGGCCGAGCAACTCGCGACCTTGGGCGGCGGCTGCTTCTGGTGTTTGGAGGCAGTCTATCTTGGACTGCGCGGCGTGAGCCGCGTGATGAGCGGATATGCCGCTGGGCATGTACAGAACCCGACCTACGAGGAAGTCTGCGGCAAGCAGACCGGGCACGCCGAGGTGGTGCAGATTGCCTTCGACCCGGCGGAGCTCTCCTATGCCGATCTACTCCGGGTATTTTTCACAATCCACGACCCGACCACACCCAACCGCCAGGGCAACGATGCCGGACCGCAATACCGATCCATCATCCTCACCCACGATGCCGCCCAGCGCGAGACGGCCGAGAACTTGATTGCCGAGATCACCGCCGAGCGGATCTGGCCGGCCAAGATCGTGACGGAATTGGAGCCGCTGGAGAAGTTCTGGCCGGCCGAATCTGAGCACCACAACTACTTCGCCCGCAATCCCTGGAGCGGTTATTGCCAAGCGGTGGTGGCGCCCAAGGTTCAAAAGTTCAAGAAGAGCTTCGCCGATCGCGTAAAACGCACCGAAGCCGCCTGATATGCGGGACTACGAGACGCTGAAGCTGGATCAGCCCGCCGCGCATATCCTGCGGGTGACGCTGAACCGGCCGGAGGCGTCGAACGCGCTGAACACCCAGATGGGGCTCGACCTGATCGCGGTGTTCGACGGGCTGAACGCCGATCCCTCCACCTATCGCTGCGTCGTGGTGACAGGTGCGGGGGAGCGCGCGTTCTGCGCGGGCGGCGACCTCAAGCAGCGCCTCGGCATGGACGACGTGGCGTGGCAGGCACAGCACATCGTGTTCGAGCGGATGGTGCGGGCGATGCATCTCTGCCCCGTCCCGATGATCGCGGCGCTGAACGGCGCCGCGTACGGTGGGGGATGCGAGATCGCGCTGTGCTGCGATTTCGCCTACGCCTCCGAACACGCGCGCTTCGCGATGTCGGAAGTGACACTCGGCATCATGCCCGGCGCCGGCGGCACGCAGAACTTGGCGCGGGCGCTCGGCACGCGGCGGGCGAAGGAGATGCTGCTGACCGGTAGCCCCATCAACGCCGCGCAGGCGCTGGAGTGGGGGCTCGTGAACCGGGTCTGTGCGTCCGATCGGCTGATGGTGGAGGTCATGGAGACCGCCGAACGCATCGCCGGCAATGCGCCGCTCTCGACGCGGCAGATCAAGCAATCCGTCACCGTGGGCTCGCAGATGGATTTGGCGAGCGCGCTGATGTTCGAGATCGAGGCGTACAATCGGCTGGTCCCGACGGAGGACCGCCGCGAGGGCGTGGCCGCATTCAATGAGAAGCGCAAGCCGGTGTTCAAAGGCAGGTAGCGGCGCGCGGCGGACCCCGGCATCATGCGCCTCGCCAATGGAGCATGTTACATGAAGCCTCGCCTGATCGTCAGCCGCCAGATCCCCCCCGATGTCGCCGTGCGAGTCGCCGAGGAATTCGAGTGCCCGTACCCCGAGGGGCAGGACATGGACCAGGACACGGTCATCCGGTTGCTGACCGAAACCAAGGCTGATGCGTTGATGCTCACCTCGCATTTGAAGCTCGACGCCGCGACCATCGCGCGCATCCCGGAGCATGTGCGGATCGCCGCCACCTTCAGCGTGGGGTTCGACCACATCGATGTCGCCGCCGCCCACGCCCGGGGGCTGCCCGTGACCAACACGCCGGACGTGCTGACGGACTGCACCGCCGACCTCACGTTCATGCTGATCCTGAACGCCTGCCGGCGCGGCCACGAATACGAGGCCATCATGCGGAAGGGATGGCGGCGGGGCTACGGGATGGGCGAGATGATGGGCACGCGGGTGTGGGGCAAGACGCTGGGCATCCTGGGCCTTGGCCGCATCGGGCAGGCGGTAGCGCAGCGCGCGCGGGGCTTCGGAATGCGGGTGATCTATTGCAACTCCAAGCGCCTCCCGCCGGAGCTTGAGGCTGGGGCCGAGTATTTCGCCGACTTCCACGCGATGCTGCCGCATTGCGACGTGCTGTCGCTGCACGCCGCAAGCAACCCGGCCACATCAGACATCATGAACGCCGAAACCTTCGCAATGCTGCCCAAGGGGGCGGTGTTCGTGAACGTGTCGCGCGGCGGGCTGGTGGACGAGGACGCGTTGATCGCCGCCCTTACCTCGGGTCACCTGTTCGCCGCCGGGCTCGACGTGTTTCGCCGCGAGCCGGATTACGATCTCCGCTTCGCCGAGTTGGAGAACGTGTTCCTGACCCCGCATATGGGCAGCGCCACGGTCGAGAGCCGTAACGCGATGGGCTACCGAGCGCTCGACAACATCCAGGCCGTGCTGGCCGGACGTCCGCCGATCAACCCTCTATGGAGTTGAACGCCGGCGCGGCAGAGGCCGAGCTGCGCCGCCTGATCGATATCATGGCGGCGCTTCGGACCCCTGGCACGGGCTGCCCGTGGGACATCGCGCAGAGTTTCGAGACCATTGCGCCGTATACGATCGAGGAAGCCTACGAGGTCTCCGACGCCATCGCGCGGCGGGATTTCGCGGATTTGCCGGACGAGTTGGGCGATCTGCTGTTTCAGGTGGTCTATCACGCCCGCATCGCGGAAGAGGCGGGGCGGTTCGGTTTCACCGACGTGGCGCGGGCCATCGCCGACAAGATGATACGCCGCCATCCGCACGTATTCGGTGAGGCGGCTTCGCGCGATGCCGGGGCGCAGAATGTTGCCTGGGAGGAACAGAAGCGCGCCGAGCGGGTGGCGCGGGCGGAGATTGGGGTGCTGGCCGGGGTGGCGGTCGGCCTCCCTGCCCTCACCCGCGCGGCCAAGTTGACGGCGCGGGCTGGGCGGGTGGGGTTCGACTGGCCAGATGTGGAGGCCGTGTTGGACAAGCTGGACGAGGAGACCGCGGAGTTGCGGGCCGAGTTGGCGGGGGGTGATCCCGTGCGGTTGGCCGATGAGGTAGGGGATATGCTGTTTGTATTGGCGAATCTGGCGCGGAAGTTGGGGCTCGATCCGGAGGAGTGCTTACGACATGCGAACGATAAGTTTGTGCGGCGGTTTGCGGGAGTAGAGCGGGTACTGGGGGAGCGCGGGACGTCGGTGGCAGATGAGACGTTGGAGGTGATGGAGGCGGCTTGGGTGCAGGTTAAGCGGGAGGAGCGGCAATAGGATGATCGTGCCCCTGGACGTGGTGTAGCAGCGGTTCGCCATCCCCCATTTTAATGGACACAAGTTACGGCCTACGCGGTCGCGGCAGGAAGCCAGCGCGACGGCGAGTTGTGGCCGGTCGGCACGCTTGCCGCTCTCCACCTCCTGGAACTCTGCCACCACCTCGCCGCCGGCCTGAGCAACGTAAGCCGCGACGGCCTGCCGGTGTATCTCATGGCCAAGGCCAGATCGGCCCTAGCCATAGGCGCTGATGCAAAGTTAGGCGACGAACCGCCTCGGCTCCCGTACGGTCATGCGGGGTCCTTGCTCTCAGAATCGGAGGTGTGGTCACTCACTCCAAGGATTGATGATCGCCACGCCCACGCCCTCGAAGTCGGCTACGTTGCGGGTGACAACGCTCGCCCCCCGCACGCGCGCAATCGCGGCCAGCATGAGATCAATGGTCCCGCTCGGCCGCCCGGTCTGCCGGCGTGCCGCGAACATCTCGGCATAAGCAGCCGCCGCCTCGGAATCGAAAGGCAGGATGCGACCGTCAAAATCCTCAGCGAACATGGCCCGCGCGGCCTCCTCCAAGTCGGCGCGGCGCCGGCCGATTGACATGGCGGCTAGGCCGGAAAGGATTTCTGCCTGGCACACAGCAGCCGTGAACAGCTCATCCGATGACTGGCGGACAATCCAGTCCGCAACTTTCCGCTCAGGCTCGGGACGCATGATCTCGGAGAGCATGTTGGTATCAAGTATCAGCATCAGTCGAACCGGGGCGGCTCGCGAGCCGGTTCGCGCGGGGGCAGTTCAAGATCGACCCCGCCAAGCGGCACAAAGCGTGCGCGAACCCGGTCATAAAGATGGGGCACGGGGTTGTTTTGATGAGGGTCGTGTAGGGTTTGATTT
>JANXXW010000292.1 GCA_025350425.1 Rhodospirillales bacterium | reverse complement strand
CCAAAGAAGCCGCCGATGACGCCAAGCGTGGTGCCGATCAGGCCGGAGCAGACCACTACCAGCACGCCAATCAGCATGGAGACCCGCGCGCCATAGATCAGGCGGGAAAAATAATCGCGGCCGAGCTGGTCGGTGCCCATGAAATGGCCGGCGACGCCGCCTTCCATCCAGACCGGCGGGATCATGCGGGCATCGAGATTCTGTGCAAACGGGTCCTGCGGCGTGATCCAGGGTGCCAGCAGCGCCACCAGGGCCACGCCCAGCACGATCGCCATACCCAGGCCGAACGCCACATTCCGAAAAGTGAGACGCATCAGGCCAACCGTAGCCGCGGATCGAGGACGGCGTTGAGCATGTCCGCCAGCAGCGTGAGGGCGATATAGATGGTAGCCAGGAACAGGACCACCGCCTGCACCACGGGGAAGTCGTTCTTGCTGATCGATTCCCAGGCGAGGTAGCCAACGCCGTTCAGCGCGAACACGCTTTCAATCACCACCGAGCCGCCGAGCATGAAGCCGAGTTGCACGGCGGCAACCGCCACCACCGGCATCGCCGCGTTGCGCAGCGCGTGCTTCAGCACCACGCTGACCCGGCGCAGACCCTTGGCGCGTGCGGTGCGGACATAGTCGGACGCCAGCGCATCGACCATGCCGCCTCGGGTGAGGCGCATCAATGCTGGAATGGCAGAGAACGCCAGCACTACGCCCGGCAATATGTAGCCTTCCCATGTATCGACGCCGGAGATGGGGAGCCATTGCAGCTTCACCCCGATCCAGATCACCAGCAGCAGCCCGAGCCAGAAGCTCGGCATCGCCTGGCCAATGACGGCCACCATCATGACGGCGCGATCGAGTATTCGGCCCTCGTTCATCGCAGCCAAAATGCCGAGCGGAATAGCTACAACAACGGCAATTACCAGCCCGGTCAGCCCCAAAGTGAGCGTAATCGGCAGCCGGCTGCGGATCAGCGCGCCGACCGGCGCGTGATAGAGGTAGGAGCGCCCGAGATCGCCGGTGGCAACACCGGCCACCCAGCTGACGAATTGCACGGATAGCGGCCGGTCCAGTCCGTAGGCCTTGCGAATGGTCTCGACGTCCTGCTGCGTCGCCTGCGGCCCGGCCATCGACACGGCGACGTCACCCGAAAGCCGGGTGAGCGCGAAGCTGATGGTCAGAACGGTCAGCATCACGAGAACCGCGAGCAACGCGCGGCGGGCGAGGAATTTCAACACGCGCAGAGCCTACGCAGCGACAGCGGCGGCATCAAGCATTGTCGAAATCGATGAATCTTACCCCGGCGGCCGCCCTCGCTGGGACGAGGACCGTCCTCGATTGGGCCGGGGACGCAAGGGCCAGCCACGGGCGATGAAGACGCCGGTTCTCACCGTGGCCCAGCGGCCAGATCAGCTAAAGATAGGTGCCGCAGTTGGAGAAGCGAGAGCCCGCGTGGTCGATAATCTGTCCGTCTGATGAGTGACGAGTGGAAGTCTTTCCTGTCCATCGGCGAAGCCTTCGCCGTACATGACGCTGTCTGCCCTCGCGGCTACGAATATGTAAGCGGTCCCGTTCACGCGAATTCTCCCGAAGGGTTCAATGAACGCGTGCTCCGAACCAATGCTTGCGTCTTCCACCATATCAGCGTGCGTCGTGCTGCGGCCCGACCTCGCCTGAGATTGCGTGGCCGACGATACACGGCTGTTGCTGCACCGCGGCCCCACAAAACGTCGCCCGAGAAGGCGATGTGCTCCCGGATTTAAGGGCGAGGTATGCACGATCGACTCGGTCGGCACTGGCTTACCCTCAGCCCTGAGATATTAGAGAGCGTCAATCAGATAGGCAGAGTTCCAATCGACTTTGCTGGCGTCCACCCGGACGATCTCACCCGTTATGAATCGCTACCGTATCACCCGCCGCGAAGCGGCATCCTGAACGTGAAGCACGTTTCCTCTTCGGTCGATATGACATCGAGCGTTCCACCATGGGCAACAGCGATCTGGTGTGAAATGTAAAGCCCGAGTCCTAACCCCTGTTGGCTTGCTCGGTGCTTGCCTCGTTCGAACGGTTCGAAGATACGGGCCATCATTGCATCCGGAATGGGCAAGCCGGTATTCGTGATGGAGATGCGCAGGCCGCAGTCGTCAGTGACCGCATCGAATCTTACCGGCTCCG
>JANXXW010000370.1 GCA_025350425.1 Rhodospirillales bacterium | reverse complement strand
AGCTGAACCCAGTCGAGAACGTCTGGCAGTTCCTGCGCAACAACTGGCTCTCGAACCGGGTGTTCGCGTCCTACGACGCAATCGTCGATCACTGCTGCGACGCGTGGAACCGCTTGGCCGACCAGCCCTGGCGCGTCATGTTCATTGGGCTACGCGATTGGGCAAGAGGTCAGATCACGTGAGTCCTGGTATAAGCCCCGTACGCTTACCGATTTAAACTGAGGCTCGATCCCCGGCCGTCTAGTTGGTCAATTCAAGAGTCCGAGGCAATGTGTGTTGAAGACGGCGGGGGTTGGCGCCTTTTCAAAATTAAGCAATTTGCATCATAACAAAGAGTCGCGTTATGCGATCGACACGAACAGAAACTTTCCAAGCAGTGATATTTGTTTTGGAAACATAATAGCGCCGATCAGTTCCGAAAATAGCTCCGTAATTGATCAGCGGAACATTGCCGTTTATAAGCTTATATCGTTTCACTCGGAGCAAAGAACTCAATCGATATCTGACTTATTGAGGTCGAAATTCAGCAATCGAAATTACCCGTGGTAGCGGTGGCGTATCGCGAAAGTCTTTGACTTGTTATTCGACGCCTGGATCCTCCAAGAAATGCAGAACGTCCGAAAACGTGGCAAGAAGCTAGCGCCACGAACTGTCCAGGTCGCGAGCGTGACGGTGCCAGATCGAAGCGACGAACTGCATCGGGTATCCGCGGATTTTCGCAGATCGCATCATGATGTCACCGTGTGCGGGGCGACTGTGAAGTATTGCGGTGGACTCAATGACGTTAATGTCGCGGAAGAACTCAAATTAAAGATCACGCAACCCGCGCATCGCTGTCGTTCGTACGTTTCATATTCATACAATCATCGCAAATAGAGCATTCTTGGGCGTGTGACATACTTTGTCGAGTGCGAGCCCATAACTGCGTCTCATCGCGATATGTTCAAACAAGTGATCCCGTTTCCTGCTGTTCGTTGGGCATGAGGAACCGATATCGCCTGGAGCGTGGCTGCGGGACGTAAGCGGATGGCTATTGGTATTGTGGATTGCACGCCGGTCGTGCATCTCAAGCCAATGAAAGCAAGTTACAGATATGGGAGAGCTATAACAGAGGCACGCCAGTTTCTTGAAAGCCAGAACATTTCGGCTGATCCCGGACCCGCATCAAACGATGCATCGACATTGCCGCCGCTGTTATGCCGTAGTTGGAAATCGATGATATGGGCGTCAAATCCGACTACGCGAGCGATGATGCCTAGGTCCGAGCTGTAGCGGTTGTATCCTTTCATGTTGTGCGACAACCTGAGATTGGCGCCACGGTGGGTCGAGATAAAAATCTTCATCTAAACCTATTTTGCGTGCGGGAAACGGCCATCAGATGCGACAATCCGGCGTATTCGGGCCTGAAATGCTTATCCCGTGTTGGCCATCGTTTTTCGCGCCGGCGTTCCCGCAAAGGCCCCGGTCGGGATCTAGCAAATCAAGTCTGGCAACAAGCTGACTCAGGCACCCGCGCCCGTCCTTCAGTTGCACCAAGTCTTGATGACATAGGGCGATGTAGGTCCCGCTGGATTCCTGGAGGAGCTTATCATATCAAGCAAATGAACTGTGTTCGTTGCGCTTAATGTTATCGATATAGAAAAACTCACAATCTAAACCGTCAAATCTAAAATCTAGAAATTGCCGTGTCATTGCGTTATATTCAATTTTATGGGTTACCATTGTGCAGATCGAGTAGTTTATACTAGGTGCTTTTAAATCCCAGAAGATTTCTCGAGTAGTGGTCTGATTGCCCATCACCCCTCAAACCCTTTATCACTCGATCTTAGATATGTTTCTCATTCCATTTTCGCGGCAAGGGCCCAACTCGATATGACTCGATCGACCGTCGCGAATTGTGCCTCACAAGCACCTGTCGGCCTGACCACCGAAGGAAACCGTCTCAGATCATGAACGTCAGGAACGACAGCTTCGAGGTCGAAAAGGATATCGGCGTCATCAAGGAGCGGTCGAGGAGGGGCGCTCTCCTGACATTCGGCACGCAGGTGCCGACGTTCCTAATCAGCTTCGCGTCGCAGATCATCCTTGCCCACCTGCTATCTCCAGGCCAGTTCGGGGTGGCGGCAATGGCCGCTCCTGTGATCGGGTTCGCGGCGATCTTCAATGATCTGGGTTTTCAGCAGGCGACTATTCAGAAGCCGAAAATCGTCCATGCGGAAGTCTCCTTGTTGTTTTGGGTCAACACAGGAGTCAGCGCCAGTCTTGCGGTCCTGCTGTTCCTGTTGTCGCCGGTCATCGCATGGATGTATGGCGAGCCACAGGTCGGCCCCGTCGTCAGGGCGCTGGCCGGCGTTTTGTTCGTCGGCAGCCTCAGCGCGCAGTCTTATGCGCTTCTCAATAGGCGGATGCAGTTTACCAGCCTGGCGATCATAGATGTCGCGGGCGCCGTCGCCGGCGTGGCGACGGGGATCGGCTTCGCGTGGCTAGGCGCGGGTTATTGGGCCCTGGTGCTGCAATCGCTGGCCACTAACGTCGTGATGGTCAGTCTGATCTGGAACCGAGCCAAATGGCGTCCGTCGCTCCCGAGATGGGATCGGGACATCCTGCCGATGATACGGTTCGGACAGCATATGACGACATTCAAGATCGTCAGCTATTTTTCGACGTACTTCGCCAACATCATGATTGGAATCATCAACGGTCCGGCGGCACTCGGCGTGTTCGAGCGAGCTTTCAAGTTAGTATTGCAGCCGATTGGTCAGATAACCGCCCCGATCAACCGCATCGCGGTCCCGATGCTGTCCCGTGTCGCCGGATCGGACAGTCACTACCGCAACGCATATATACGTATGCTTCAGGTCATCCTTTTGGTCAGCATGCCCGGCCTCCTGTGTGCATCCGTCATGTCGCATCAGGTGGTTCTGGGGCTGCTTGGCCCCGCATGGCTGGCGACGGCGCCAATCCTGCAATGTTTGAGCATCGTCGGGATTTTTAGCCTCTACTCCAACTCCACGTTTTGGCTGTTCGTCAGCCAGAACCGGGTTCGTGAACAGATGACCTGCGGCTTCGTCAGTTCCGGCCTGGTCATGGTGTCCTTGTTGACTGGCGTGCATTGGGGACCTGCTGGCATCGCTACTTCCTACGCACTGTTCGCGCCGCTGGTGCATGGTGTGTTTGTCTGGCGCGTAACCCGAAAAGGGCCGGTCAGTCGGCGAGACATCGTGACGGCGAGCTACCCGATCGTGACGGCGGCGATCACGGCCGCCATCGCGCTGCATTTCGCCGAACCATACTTTCCGGGAGGCACCTTGCTCGATCTGGCTACAGGCGGTGTTATGTCATATGCCGTGACCGCCCTGGTCCTACTCTGCTTTCCCGGCGGTCGCAGATTGCTCGGTGGACTGCGTGGCCTGGCAATAAGGCGTCCAGCGATCTCCTAGCCCCAGCGCAGCGGCGATCAAGGCCTCCAAGCCTCCGGGGCGCAATCTTGGCGTTGCGTGCTACGTTAGGGTCATGGAAACAAAGCTGGCTACCCCGCGTGCAGTCCTCGTCGGCATCCAGCTTCCGAGCGTCGACGACGTGGCTCATATCGCAAGCCTGGAGGAACTGGGCCGTTTGGTTCACACTCTTGGCTATGATGTCGTTGGGACGGTATCGCAAAAACGCGATGGAATCGGTAGCGCCTCGTTGCTCGGGAAGGGGAAACTCGAGGAGCTTGCGGCGATCACCGGCGGAACCGGCGTCATTGCGTCGATTGTCGTGGCGCGAAAGTCCAAGGCGCGGGAACGCTTCGAGAGCGCCGAGGAGAAGCCGAACTCCGAAGCGGTCGAACCCGGTTCGAAAGTGTCGCCGCCCGAATTCGTGATCGTCGATCATGACCTGTCTCCAAGCCAGGCACGGAACCTTGAGAATGCCACCGGGGCGAGGGTGCTCGACCGAACCGGCGTGATCGTCGAGATCTTTCATCGCCATGCTCATAGCCGCGAGGCAAAACTACAGGTTGAGATGGCGCGGCTGAAATACGTCGCGCCGCGCATGCGAGAGTCTTCTGCGAGAAGCGGTCGGCAGCAAGGAGCAGGTGCGGGCGAGACCGATCTCGATCTCGACCGGCGCAAAATCCGTGATCGCCTGGCGGAGTTGAAAGAGCAGCTGGAAGTGATCCAGCACGACAACGACCAGCGTCGGTCGGCGCGGCGCGACCAGCTCCGGGTCGCGCTGGTTGGGTATACCAATGCTGGGAAGTCGTCAGTCATGCGCGCGCTCACCGGCAGTGAAGTGTTGGTGGCGGACCAGCTATTTGCGACACTCGACACCACGGTGCGAGCGATACAGCCGGAGACGAAGCCGCG
Organism: Rhodospirillales bacterium; assembly: GCA_025350425.1. Classification (GTDB taxonomy): domain Bacteria; phylum Pseudomonadota; class Alphaproteobacteria; order Acetobacterales; family Acetobacteraceae; genus JANXTF01. The sequence goes on along the minus strand of JANXXW010000370.1, from coordinate 3,551 downwards.
CGTGCTCGTTTCGGACACGGTGGGGTTCATCAAGCAGTTGCCTCACGATCTCGTCGCGTCGTTCCGGTCCACTCTTGCGGAGGCGCTCGAGGCGTCGCTGCTGCTGTTTGTCGTCGATGCGTCAGACCCGACATACGAAGCGCAACTCGAGGTCAGCCGCGAAGCGCTCCGCGAAATCGGCGCGGAGGGTGTGCCGTCGCGCCTGTTGCTGAACAAGATCGACCGCGTCAGCGAGGACGACCGTGCCGCACTCCGCTTAAAGCATCCCGAGGCGATCCTCCTTTCCGCCAGATCACCGGAGGATATGACGGCGTTGCGTGAGTCGATCATCGCGTTCTTCGAGGCAACGATGGTGGATGACCGCCTTGTTTTGCCCTACGCCAAACAGGGCCTGCTCGGCGAAATCTACGAATCCGCGCGGGTTCTCTCCGAGGATTACGGCGAGACTGGCAGGATCCTGAACGTGCGTGGCCTGCCCGGCGCGATCGAGCGGCTGCGAAGGAAGCTGGCGGTCTCATGACAGATGCCGGGCACAAACCGTCTGTCGTGTGACGGCTGGCGACAAGCGCACCTTGCTGTTCGGCGTCGGAGACGCGGGCGTAATCGCACGTGACGACCGGCTGCACTGGCGCGACGACGATGAACCGGATGAACTGACCACCGGCGTGGGAACCGGACCCTATGGCGGGGCTATTTGAGTTGGCTGTCTTTGCTGCCCCTGCGATTGAATCCGATGCTGACAGATCGGCTATCACGCGCTGACTGACACGGTACGCAGGTGCGGACACCGGGTAACGCGCGGCGGCGCGCTTCGGGGATTTCGTCGCCGCATTCCAGGCAATGGGTCTGTCCGTCACCGGTCGGCATGTGCGCCCTCGCCCGCAACACTCCATCGGTGACGGTATCGTCGATCTGATCCTGTACCGCCCCGTCCGGGGCCCACCCGCTTGCCATGTCAGCTGTCCGAATTGTTCTGTGAAACCAGTGGTTCAGATGGGAATGAGCGATGTCAGTACCAATGACCGCAATGCTGACCCAAGCGCGAGAAACACGATCGCGCGGGATTTTTCGGCGATCATCTGCGACGGTGACAGCGATGAGAAGCGCGCCGATGCAGAGCCGCGAAGTCGCTCGGTAGGAGCCACGAAGTTTGGGAGACACCATGCCGGATCTCGACCATTTCACGAACTGGCGCCTCGGCCGGTATGCGAAGGCGCTGATACGCGGGCTTATCAACTTCGTGGTCCAGGCCTGAGCAAATGCAGCGCATTCTCCAGTTCGGTACCAGCCGCTTCCTTCAGGCCCATGTCGGCCTGTTCGTCCATGAGGCGCGTGAAGACGGCCAGGATGTCGGCCCCATTACCGTCGTCAAGACCACGCGGCCTGGGCTCCGCGACCAGCGCATCCGTGCGTTCGGCCGGGCGGAAGGATATCCCGTGGTCATCCGTGGTTTGGCCGAGGGCCGCACAGTCGAGCGCCGTATCACGGTCCGCAGCGTCGTCGGCGGCCTGTCGGCGCACGAGGATTGGGACGAACTCCGCCGATGCTTCGTGGACGAGACGGAAATCGTCGTCTCCAACACTGGAGATGCCGGTTATGCCGTCACCGCCGCGGATCACCGTCAGCCCGCGCCGGATGGCATTCCCGAGAGTTTCCCGGCCAAGCTCCTGGCGCTACTGCTGGCCCGGCACGCCGCCGGTGGCCGCATTCTCACAATTCTGCCGTGCGAACTGATCAGCGGCAACGGGAGGATGCTGTACGCGGCCCTGGACGACCTCGCCAAGCGCTGGTCCGTCACCGATGCCTTTCGGGCTTGGTTGAGCGACGGCGTTGTGATCGCCGATACCCTGGTCGATCGGATCGTCTCGGCCCCGATCGAGCCGATCGGTGCCGTTGCCGAGCCCTACGCCCTTTGGGCCATTCAGCGCCGCCCCGGCCTCGCCGCGCCGCTGCGGCACCCTGACGTGTTGATGACTGATACGTTGGAGCCCTATGAGCGCCTCAAGCTGCATATCCTCAACCTCGGTCATAGCTTCCTCGCCGAGCTATGGAGCGGCCAGGGGCACCGGGCGGACGAGACAGTGCGCGGGATGCTGGACGATCCGGCCATACGCCTCCGCCTGACCCGGCTTTACGAGACGGAAGTGATCCCCGGCTTTGCCACACGCGGCCTGGGCGCACAGGCGGAGCGCTACGTCGCCGCGACATTGGAGCGCCTCGCCAATCCGTTCCTCGACCATTGCGTCGCCGATATTTGGCAGAACCACGCGATCAAGATCGATCGACGGATGCGGGCGTTTCTGGATTGGGCCGATGCCTGGCACGGGAGCCCGACCTTGGTCCGCCTGGTTGAAGCCTACCCGGGGAAGCTTTAGAGCGCGCCCTTAGCTTAAGAGCGCTCGTGCGGCGTCGATTTCCCATCCTTCAAGTGCCGCGACGACAGGCACGGCAACGCAAACTACCCCGGCCAAAAATACAAACAGGCGGAAATGGTCGTGCTGAATTTGTGCCGGATACCGATTACGAAATGGCCACATGATGAAAGTAATCCTTCTTCACAGGATAGTGCTCGTTGGATGTTTTTACATCCCAACAGAAACAACTATTATCTTTCTCAGTTAGTACGAAATTAGCCAATTTCCAGACAGGCGTACACCCAACCGAATATGGTCTGGGTTGCAAGTAAAGAATGACAGGTGCGAAAACGATATTTCACGGCTACTAAGCGATTATTTTTGCGCGCCCATGCCCTGTGACGACCGCCGGACGGGCATGGTTCCAAACCATGCTGACAAAGCAGCACCGCTACCAAGATTTCGGTGGGCAGCACACGGCATGGCGAGGCGCTGAGTTGGCGCTAAATCCACCCGACCTGCTCGACCGGATCGGGGGCGTCGTGTAATGATCCGAGTGGGGGGAACAATGGTCGTCAAGCCGAAGCTGCACCACGTCACCATCAAGACCAGCCAGCTTCAGGAGATGGTCGATTGGTCCTCCGCCGAAGTCGGCCTCACGGTCAAATTCCAGGATGCCCATAGCGCCCGGATGAGCAACGACGCCACCAATCACCGCGTCGCGTTCCTTTCGGTTCCGGGACTGAGCGAGGACCCACGCCAGACCAGCCACACCGGCATGCATCACAGCGCGTTCGAGTATGACGGCTTCGCCGACCTGATCGCGTCATACCCGCGGGTGAAGGAGTTGGGGATCGTTCCGGCCTTCTCGCTCGACCACGGTGTCGCGATCTCGATCTACGACCAGGACCCCGATCTGATCTGACTCGCCAGGAGTACGCCATGGCCCGACCCGACGCCGACCTCGCCATTCTCGCCGACCTGGAGCGCAAGATCCTCTGGCTTGCGACGTGGACCATCCATAACGCAAACCACCTTCGCCCCAGTTCGGACGGCCTCAAGGTCGGTGGACATCAGGCGTCCAGCGCGTCGATCACAACCATCATGACGGCGCTGTATCTGTCGGTTCTCTGGCCGGAGGACCGCGTGGCGGTGAAGCCGCACGCGAGCCCGGTATTCCACGCCATCCAGTATCTG
>JANXXW010000356.1 GCA_025350425.1 Rhodospirillales bacterium | reverse complement strand
GCCTCCAGCGCCTTCAGGTCGTCCGCCGTGAGCAGGCGCGCCACGTCGATGTCACCCTTCTCCAGCAGCAGCCGCTCGGCGCTGGATTCCGGCACGTGCCGCACGATGACCCGGCGCATCCCCGGCTTGGGGCCGAAGTAGTTCTCGTTGCGCTCCAGCACGATCACGTCGTTAGCATCCCAGCGGGACACATGATACGGCCCCACGCAGATCGGCGCGGTCTTGAATGCGGCGTTGCCGTAGTCGGAGACACCGTCCACGATCTTGGCGCTTTTGGTCCCGGCCTCGCGATCCAGGATAACGGCGACGTCGCTGGCGAACGCGGCGGACAGAATGAGGTTGGTCGGGTACGGCTTGTCCATCGTCACCACCACCGTGCGATCGTCCGTGGCGCGGATCTGCTCGGTAATGCCGGCCTTGGTGAAGCCCCACTGCGTGAAATTCGCGCTGTTGCCGTAGCCCAGCAGCACCGCGCGCTGCATTGACCACGCGGCATCAACGGCAGTGGCAGGCCGCCCATCGGGGAATTTCAGGTCGGCGCGCAGTTTAAACGTCAGTGTCAGCCCGTCCGGCGAGCTGGACCAACTCTCGGCCGCCGCGGGGATGATGTTGGCGCTGTCCTTGGGGTCGTAGTTCACCAGCGGCGTACAGACATTGCCGAGGATGATATCGCCGCCGTTAACCTCGCCGATCTGCGCCGGGTCGAGCGTGATCAGCGCGTCGAGGTTCCACGCCATCACCAGCGTGTCGCGGGGCGTGGCCGCCTCGGCCGCCACGGACGTCAGCAGGAAGGCAGCGGCGAGGATGGTGGGGAGGTTGCGGGACATGAGAACTCTTCAGTTGCGCGGGGCAGCTTTCTAACGAGCAATTTCCGTACCATCTTAGAGAAATTCTGCGCGCGTGCGCAACGCGCTCGTTAGCGCAGCCCGAACCCCAGTGCGCGGAGCGCGGCCACGAGCCGGTCTCGCCCGGACAGCGACGCCGGCGTGCGCAGCCGGTTGGCGACCAACTGCGACCAGCCCTGGGCCGCCATGCCCTGGGACCGTTGGAATGTGGCCAGCCGCGCGTCGAATGTGGCGACCGCATCGCGTTCGGGGGCAGCGTCGTATTGTTCGCGGTGCAGCACCGCTTCGGGAGGCAAGCGCGGCTTGGCGCTGGCGGGGTATGCCGGATCGGGGTAGCCGACGCACAGGCCGAAGATCGCGAAGGCGCCGGGCGGTAGGCCGAGTTCAGCGGCGACATCCAAGGGCCGGTTGCGCAAACCGCCGATATAGCAGGTGCCGAGTCCGAGCGACTCCGCGGCAACGGTGGCGTTCTGCGCGGCCAACGCGGCGTCGATGGCGGCGACCAGGAACGTCTCCAGGAACGGCAATCCTTCCAGTGTTACGCCAACCGCGCCCGCGACGCGCTCGGCACGCGACAGGTCCGCAAGCCAGGCCAGGAACAGCGGTGCTTGCCGGATGTGGCGTTGCCCGCCCGCCAGTTCCGCCAACCGCCCTCGGCGCTCCGCGTCCTCGACGGCGACGACGCTCCAGACCTGAAGGTTGGACGACGTGGCGGCGGATTGCGCAGCGGCGACGAGCGTCTCGATCGTGCCGAGCGGCAGCTTCGTGTCCAGATAGGCGCGCACCGAGGCATGCGACAGCATGGTGTCGATCGTGCCGCTCCAGGGTCCGCCCGAGAGTTGCGGCGCGCCATAACGCTCGGCCAGCAACGTGGCACGCGAGCAGGAGGGAGGGTTAGCGTGGGTATCAGGCATTTCGGTTCCTGTTGCGGGTCAGCGATCCTCGCCGCTCGGGATGGCGCTGGCAACGGGTGGGCGCGACTGCGGGCTTCTCGGGCTGCAAGAGTTTGACCCATAAAGGGTTCAGGGATGTCAGGCACCTGCAAGCCACTGGGTCATGAGGTGGATGCTGGCGATGCCTCCCAGGCTTTGACGCGCGCGACGGGCAGCTTGAGGCGGGCGTGGTGGCTCGGTGTCGGCCATGAAGTGCTGCTGCATCACCTCCACGTGAGGCCAAATCTTTCTGATTGAGAAAGACCGTTGTGTTGTGTGTCACAAAACCAATCCACTGTTTGCATTCGCACTTGCAGCAACTAGATACCGGTTTCACTGCACGGAAATCCTGATGGACAATAATGTGACCGCGATGACAGACACTGATCTGTTCTCACCGGTGAAGCTTGGACCGATCACTTTGGCCAACCGTATCGTGATGGCGCCGCTTACGCGGAGCCGCGCGGGGGCCGGTGACACACCCCGGGCGCTGAATGCCGAATATTACGGGCAGCGCGCCACGGCGGGTCTCATCATCAGCGAGGCGACGCAGATCTCGCAGCAGGGCAAGGGGTATGCCTACACGCCAGGCATCTACACCGACGCCCAGGTCGAGGGTTGGAAGCTGGTCACCAGCGCCGTCCACGCCAAGGGCGGCAAGATGTTCGCCCAACTCTGGCACGTCGGCCGCATCAGCCACGAATCGTTGCAGCCGAATGGCGGGCTGCCGGTGGCTCCATCGGCGATCCGTCCCGATGGGCAGGCCTTCACCGAGGAAGGCTTCAAGCCGCATCCCACGCCGCGCGCCCTGGAGACCGACGAGATCCCCGGCATCGTCGCCGATTACGCCCACGCCGCCGAATGCGCCAAGCGCGCCGGGTTCGATGGAGTGGAGATCCACGCGGCCAACCAATATCTGTTGGAGCAGTTCGTCCGCGACAGCAGCAACGTCCGTACCGACCGCTACGGCGGCAGCATCGAGAACCGCACCCGGATCGTGCTGGAAGTGGCCGAAGCCGTTACCGCCGTATGGGGCGGGGGCGAGCGCGTCGGCATCCGGCTGTCGCCGACCTCACCCGGGCTCGGGCCAAACGACAGCAATCCATGGCCGGTCTACTCATACTTGGTCGAACAGTTGAACCGGTTTGGACTAGTATATGCGCACATGATCGAGGGCACGACACAGGGCACGCGCGATGAACTGCCGGGATTCAGCTACCAGAAGCTGCGCGGCATATTCAAAGGCATGTATATGGCCAATAACGGCTTCACCCGTGACATGGCGCTAACTGCGCGGAGGGAGAATTTGGCAGACCTGATCTGCTTCGGCAGGCCGTTTATCGGCAATCCCGACTTGGTGGAGCGTCTACGTGAGAACGCCCCATTGGTGGACGCGCCGAAGGAAGGTTGGTACGGCGGGGATGCCAAGGGCTATACGGACTGGCCAGCTCTACAGAACGCAGCCTAACACTCGATCAGAGCGTCATTGCCAACAACTCGGCAATGACGCTTCGAGGTGTTCAGCGCGAAGCGGCAAGCGTGGATGAAGCAGGTATCGGGACGATGAGGCGCGCGATATACTTTGCCAGAAGCGCATAGCCTCCATCGCCCATGTGCAATCCGTCGCCGGACTGGAGTTGGGTTTCGCTGACCAGACCCTTCGCCAACCACTCCTGCATGAGATCGTAGCGTCGCACGATCGGAACAGCACGTTCATGGGCAAGGTGGCGGAGCGCGTCGCGGTAGCTTAGCGAGGCCGGGTGATCGGCTAACGCCTTACAGAATTGCGGCTCGATCAGCATAACCTTGACGTGGGCGGCCTTGAAGGCATCGAGACCCGCCTCGGTCAGGGCGATGAAGCGGTCGAGCGGCAGAGCGCGCAGAGGGTCGTTGGTGCCGGTCTGCCAAATGACGAGGTCAGGTTTCGCCGCCAGCACCGCCGGCAGCTTGGCGGTCATTTCGTCAGCGTCGTCTCCGCCATGACCCATGTTTACCACGGTTGGGACGATCCCATATGAGAGCGCGCTTTCGAGGTCCACCTGCAACATGCTGGGATAACTGTGAGAGGGCGTACTGGCGCCGATGCCTTGGGTCGAGGATGATCCAAAGGCTACAATCCGTAACTCTCCACTAGTCGCGGTATGGATTGTCGGGGTCCCACCGGCGAACGCGGTGTTCATCGTTGAAAACAGCAGAGTGACGAAAACCAGGCTAGAAAGGAGCTTGGATCGAGTTTGCATTTCTTTTGGTAACGCATGACAGAGCATCAACTCAACGAAAAATTTGCGTCCAAGCGACATTAATCTATGCCGATGGATTGAGTGGGATCGCATCAGGTGCAGCCACGGATACCCGACGGGCGCGACGCTGCTCCAGCACCTGCGCGAACGCGATAAGCAGGCTCATTCCCACCAGATTGACCACAAGTTCAAGTTGCCAAGTCACGCCGAAGGTGAGGAACACAAGCCGGCTGAACAGGGCGATCACGGTGCCGAGCGAGAATACCTCCAGCGAATGTTTCCCACATACCTCAATGGCGCGCACCCAGCGGTATCGCAACTGCCGGGTGAGCCATTGTGAGGTGAGCGCAACGTAGATTAGTGCCACGATATGCAACACTCGGAGCAAGGCGAGATCGGATTTGTCGGGCGGGTCCATGGGGAACAGGGACAGGTCCGGCAGCCCCCAATCCCCCCAGGGAAACGTCTCCATGAAAGCGAATAGCAGGAAAGCCCAGGCGATGCCCCGCACCCAGCCGATGCGTGGCATCACGCCGCCCCTACGCTTGATCAGGACAGCCGTCGCGGCACCGATAACGAACATGAACTGCCAGGCGAATGGGTTAAAGAACCATCCCGTGCCATCCAACCCATTGGTAAGGTTAAAGTCGTTATCGAGGTTGGGCGCGATCCAGAGGAGCCCGGACAGATAGAGCGCGAGCCAAGGGCTCCGCCGCATGACAAAGTAGATCAGCGGGAACATCATCAGCAGCAAGATGTAGAGTGGCAGGATATCCAGATATATTGGCAACACTCTAAGCGCCGCGCCACGCCGTACCTGGGCCAAACCCAAATCCATGAACGGGTAGTCGGCGTTCGGCTCTAACTGGAACCAGCGAATCCACACCGTTATCGAGACCAGTGTGATGAGCAACAGCCCGAGTTGGAAAACATATAGACGGGCGCATCGCATCAGGACACGACGTATTCCGGCGCCGATGCCCTCGCGGGCGAACGTGTTGCCATAGGCGAGCATCGACGCAAACCCGGCAAGCATCACAAACAATTCAGCCGCGTCCGAATAGCCGAAGTTACGTAGCGTTATCCGGCCAAGCACATTGTCCGGCACATGATCCACCAAGATGGTGAGCAGGGCGAACCCCCGCAGCAGATCCACGCGGCGTTCCCGTGCGATGCCACGCAACCCGTCATTGGGCATGAAGTTCCTTAGCGCGAATAATCGTGATGTAGGGACGAGGGATCAGCCTGCCAGGGTCAGTCTCTCGATCTCCTCCACCAGTTCTACCGTGGTCCGTTGCCGACAGTAGCCCCGGTTGTTGCGCAGCGACCATTCGTGCCGGTCTGGGCTGAGCGTGGCGCAGGCGTCGGTCACGGTCGTGACGAGATAGCCGAGGTCGCAGGCGTCACGCACCGCACTGTCGATGCACTGGTCTGTCAACACGCCCGCAACGATGAGCGACCGTACGCCGAGGTTGCGGAGCAGGTAATCGATGTTGGTAGAGATGAAGACTGAAGAGGAGGTTTTTGGTAGCACGATCTCGTCCTGGGCCGGCGCGATGGCGTCGATGACCCGGCCCTCCCAGGAACCTCGGGGCACGTTGAAGCCGCTGATCTTGTAATCGAGACTGCGGTCTCGGCCGTCGCGGGTCAGGCTCTCGATCGTTGTGTAGATCACCTCGATGCCGCCATGGCGGCAGGCAGCCTGTAGGCGCCGCATGTTGGGGATTGCGGTATCGGCCATGGTGCGGAAGAACCAGCCGTAGCGCTCCTCCCGTGCGGCAGGCTCCAGGTGTGCGTATTCGCCGCCATCGGGGCCAGACGTGTAATTCTGCACATCGATGAACAGCAGGGCGGCATGGGCCGGATCGATCTCCACGTCGCGGCTGAGTGTGGTCATTCGGGGTTTCCCTAGTAGATGGCGGCGTAGCGGGCGATGATGGCGGCTTCGTCGAGGCCTGCGACTGCCTGCAACTCGGCGCGCTTGAACCGGAGGTAAAGGTCATGAAACGCCGGCCCGAACCACGCCAATGTGGCGGGGCTGGCCGCGAACAGGTCCAGCGCGTTGGCCAGCGAAGTGGGCAGGCTGGCGGTCGCGATGTCCGCGAGGCGGCGGCCATGCCGCAACCCGTCCAGGCCAGCGTGCACCAGCGCGCCGAGTGCCAGATAGGGGCTGGCGGTCGCATCGGCGACGCGGAACTCGATGTTGAACTGGCGGGCGACGCTGTCGGGCGAGGTCGCGTAGACCGGGC
>JANXXW010000353.1 GCA_025350425.1 Rhodospirillales bacterium | reverse complement strand
ACGGTGCTGCATACCAATCTTGGCCGTGCCCCTTTGCCCCGCGAAGCCGCCGCTGAGGCCCTGGCCAACCCCACCACTGTCGAGTTTGATCTGGCGACCGGTCGACGCGGTGAGCGCGACGATCGTGTGCGAGACTTGTTGCGCGAGCTTACCGGCGCCGAAGACGCGACCGTGGTAAACAACAACGCTGCCGCCGTTCTGCTGATGCTGAACACGCTTGCGCTCGGCCGCGAGGTCCACGCGCCGAACCCGATATCGAGGCCACCGCACAAGCCATCCGCCCCGCCCTCGCCGCGTTCTGTCCCACGTGCGATATCGCCATCGAGGGTTGCCGCAGCCAAATCGGTTCAGGCGCCTTGCCGATCGACCTGATCCCTTCGCGTGCCGTCACGTTCGCCGGCCCCGAAATCGACGGCTTGGCGGCGACGTTCCGCCATTTGCCGAAACCCGTGATCGGCCGCATCGCGCATGGTCGTTTATGGCTCGACTGCCGCTGCCTTGAAGCCGATCAACACGAGGCTTTCCGCGCCAATCTCAACCAGCGCGAAGGGTGAAACTACTCTGCCGCCACCCGGAGACCATCTCCCGACATTTCGGCCATCTCCGCCCGCACCCAAACCGCCGTATCGTGGAACACGGCACCGCCAGCGGGAAGCGCCGGTTCGTCGCTCACCAGGGCGTTTATGCCTATCCCGCCGTTGAAATCGGCGTTCGGCCATACGCTTTCCACCACGACCACGCCCGGCAGCTGACCTTCGGCCACCTGCACATGCACCACGACCTCGCCGAGATCGTTGCCGAGACGCACGAGGCTCCCATCCGTCACTCCCATATCTGACGCATCGGCGGGATGCAGCCGCGCCGTGGGCCGCCCTTCCCGCTTCCTCGCCGTTGGTGTCTCGGTGAAGCTGGTATTCAGGAACTGCCGCGCCGGCGCAGCCACCAGCCGGAACGGCCGCTCCTTGGTCGTGGCGTCGATCACCGCGTGATGATCGGGTAGCACCGGCATTCCCGCATGATGCTTGCCAATGGCCGCCCAGTCCGGCGCAAAATGGAACTTCCCGCCGGCATGACCGAAGCCATCGAGGAAGTGGCTGGCGCGGAACGAGGGCTGGGCATCCACCCAGCGCCGCTCGATCACCTCGTCGGCACCCGGCCATCCCGACCGCCGGAGTGTGGCGTCGATCAACTCCATTGCCGACATCTCGAACCCCTGGTGCCTCGCGCCCAGGCGATGCGCGAGCGCGCAGATCACCTCGTGGTTGGACCGGCACTCGCCCGGCGGCTCGATCAGCTTTGGCCCGATCTGGATATGGCTGTGCCCACCGGCCTGATACACATCGTCGTGTTCCATGAACATCGTCGCGGGCAGCACGATATCGGCGTACCGCGCGGTCTCCGTCATGAATTGTTCATGCACCGCCACGAACAGATCGGGGCGCGAGAAGCCACGCCGTACCTTGTTACTGTCGGGGGCCACCACGATCGGATTGGTGTTCTGGATCAGCAGCGCATGAACCTGCGGCCCGTCGCCCAGTTCTGTCCGGTCGCCCGTCAGGACCGCGCCGATCCGACTCATGTCCATTACCCGCGTCGCTGGATCGCGCAGGTCGCTTCCTTCGATCAGCGTCTTGTCCCAGCGATAGATGCCCCGGTTGTTCCAGAACGCCCCGCCGCCCTCGTGCTTCCAGGCGCCTGTCACGGCCGGCAGGCAAGTTACCGCGTGGAGGTTCGCCGCCCCGTTCCGCACACGCGAGAACCCGTATCCGAGGCGGATGTAGCTCCGAGCTGTGGAACCGTACAGTCGCGCGAACGCCTCGATCTCAGCCACTTCAAGCCCGGTGATCCCAGCCGCCCAATCTGGCCCACGCGGCGCGAAATGCGCTTCCAACGCGTCGAGGCCGACATTGCCAAATTGCGCCACGTAGTCGCGATCCACGAAGCCGTCCCGGAAGGCCACGTGCATGACGGCACAGGCAAGCGCCCCGTCCGTCCCCGGCCGTAACGCCAGATGCATGTCGGCCACCGCCGCCGTGCCGGTGCGGTATGGATCGACCACCACCAGCTTCGCCCCACGCCGCTTTCGTGCCCGCGCCACATGCGTCATCACGTTGACTTGCGTATTCACGGGGTTTCCGCCCCACATCACGATCAAGTCAGATTGCGCCATCTCACGCGGATCGCTGCCGGTGGTATGCCCGACGCCAGCCTGCCACCCCGCCTCGCACACCAGCGAGCAGATCGTGTTCAGTTGGCGCGAGTATCCCATCGCGTGCCGCAGCCGGTGGATGCCGTCGCGCTGCACCAGCCCCATGGTGCCGGCGAAATAATACGGCCACACCGCCTGTGCCCCGTGACTGGCCGTGGTGTCCGCAAACTCCTTCGCGATGCGGTCCAGCGCCTGATCCCATCCGATCTCGCGAAACTGCCCCGATCCCTTCGGCCCAGTGCGCAGCAACGGCACGGTCAGTCGTCCGGGATGGTGGATACGCTCGGCGTAGCGCGCGACCTTGGAGCAGATCACGCCGGCGGTGTAGCTATTGTCGCCACCCCGCACCGCCCCGATGCGCTCACCATCGATCACCTCGATATCGAGCGCACAGGTCGATGGGCAATCGTGCGGGCATACGGAATGGCGGGTCTGGCTATCGGTCATAGCGAAACCTTGCGATGCTCGGCCCACATTTGGCAATCGCCGTGTGACAATGCGAGGTTGCCGGTATGCCCGCCATCCCCTCCCGCTCGCAAACACCCGGCACCGGGCCGCGCCTCGTCATCCGCATCGACCTCGCGGGCGGCGCCCGCATCGGCCCCGGCAAGATCGCATTGCTGCAGGCGATCGCCGCGTCCGGCTCTATCTCCGGAGGCGGCCGCGCAATGAAGATGTCATATCGCCGCGCCTGGGAACTGGTCGAGGACCTCAATCGCCATTTTGGATCACCCGTGGTTTCCACTGCAGCAGGCGGCAGCGGCGGCGGCGGTGCCCGCCTGACCGAGGCTGGAAGCCGCCTCGTCAGTGCCTACCGTGCCATTGAGGCTGCGACAAATGCTGCATCTGCGAGACATTTGGCGGCCATTGCTGAAATACATGACGGTACCTGACTTATGAGTGCGCGCTCTCGCACGCCAGTCCTTAGCATGCAGGTGATTCTCAACAGGACAGAACATGAGAAATGGAATGCAACGTCGCCTTGCAGCGGAATTTATCGGTACGTTTTGGTTGGTGTTTGGCGGTTGCGGCGCCGCCGTGTTCGCTGCCGCTTTTCCGCAATTAGGCATCGGCTTCGTCGGTGTCTCGTTCGCTTTCGGATTAACCGTGCTTTCAATGGCCTACGCCGTAGGACATATTTCCGGCGGCCATTTTAACCCTGCCGTTACGCTAGGCTTGTGGTCCGCTGGCCGCTGCCCCACCAAGCAAGTCGTGCCCTATATCCTGGCGCAGGTGATCGGCGGCATCGCTGCCTCCGGCGCGCTGTGGATTATCGCGTCGGGCAAGCCGGACTGGATCCCAGGCGGCTTTGCCTCCAACGGCTACGGCGCACTCAGCCCCGGACACTATTCGATGGCCGCGTGCTTCATCGCCGAGTTGCTGCTGACGTTCTTCTTTCTGGTCATAATCATAGGCACTACATCAAAAGGTGCGGCTACTGGCTTTGCGGGCATCCCTATCGGTCTCACGCTGACCTTGATCCACTTGATCTCGATCCCCATCACCAACACCTCGGTCAACCCCGCCCGCAGCACAGCCCCAGCCCTGTTTGCAGGCGGCGAATATGTCGGCCAGCTATGGCTGTTTTGGGTAGCTCCTATCGCTGGCGCCCTGATTGCTGGCTTGCTCGCCCGCTTGCTCTACGAGAACGACACAGTAGTCGACACCCTCATCGTGGAGGAGCGTCGCCCTATCTGACAGTGTGCGCGCCGGGCCGGTTCGGCACGGCGCGCAGCCGCTCAGATATAGTGTTCGGCCAGTGGCGCAAATCCGTTGAACCGCTGGCTGGCATAGGTCGTGACGTAGGCTCCGGTTGCGAGCAGGTCGATTTGGTCGCCACTCGCGAGTGCCTCCGGCAACCTGTAATTGTTGCGCTCGTATAAGATATCCGCCCCGTCGCAGGTCGGCCCGGCTATCACCACCGGACCCGACTGTCCGCCGTCGTGCGGAGTGTGGATACGATACTTGATCGCTTCGCCCTCAGTTTCGGCCAAACCGCCGAAACGACCGACATCCAGATACACCCAGCGCACTGGGTCTGCCGGCTCACGGCGGCTTACCAGCACCACTTCGGTCCGAAGCACTCCTGCGTCGCCCACGATGCAGCGGCCCGGCTCAACCAGTATTTCCGGCAGCGCGTTGCCGAAATGCGCGGTCATGGCGCGCATGATGGCATCGGCGAAGCGATCGATGGTTGGCACCTCGTCGCGATAACGGGTCGGGAAGCCGCCACCCAGATTGACCATCCGTACGTTCACGCCAGAGTCGCGCAGATCGGTAAACAACATTGCAACGGGCCCGATCGCCGCCTCGTAAGCCGCCGTTGTAGTCTGCTGGCTGCCGACGTGGAACGAAAGCCCATACGGGTCCAGCCCCAGCTTCGCCGCCTGCACCATCAGCGCTCGTGCCTGACCGACCGAGGTGCCGAACTTGCGCGAGAGCGGCCAGTCTGCCCCGGCATTCTCTACCAGGATGCGGCAATACACCCGCGAACCCGGCGCGTGCTCGGCCAGCTTCTCCAGCTCCTCCGCACAGTCGAATGCGAACATATCAACGCCTGCCGCATGGGCGCGCTGGATGGCGGAGACTTTCTTGATCGTGTTGCCAAAGCTTACCCGCTCGGGCAGTGCCCCTGCGGCGAGGCACATCTCGATCTCTTCAAAGCTTGCCGCATCGAAGCTGCTATTCAGTCGCACCAGCCGCTTCAGGACCGGACACGCCGGATTAGCCTTCACGGCATAGTAGATCGAAGCCAACGGCATGGCAGCACGCAGCGTATGGAAGTTCTCCTCCACGCGATCGATATCGAGCACCAGACATGGCGTGGCCAGCACTTGAGTCGTTAGAAAACGAGCGATCTTGGGAGTCATCGCGCGCATCTCCCTTATGAAAAGGGCCGCCGAACAAGGCAACGGCCCAAGGTTGACGAAACGGTCGAACGAACCAGCGATCAGACCAAAGCCCCCACCGGAAAACCCGGGGACCTGGAATGCCAGAACGCTTGACGTCGTTGCGTAACCCAGAGGGCCAGAGGCACGTGCGTTGCTGCGTATTTTGCGAAATAAGGACCGTTACCCGATGGCGCAAGGGTTTTTTTTTCACATGCTTGCGGGGCGGTTTTGCGCTATTGCCAGGGCCGCGAAACCCAACTGGTCCGCTCACGTTTGCGAGCAGTAAATGTCTGATCCGCGCTACTTCAGCCGGCCTCGCGCTCTCCCTGCTCAGCCCGATCCGGAGCTGCCGGAAATCCGTGACATTGAATACGGCCGGCGTGCCGACCGACCCTCCGACATCCCGATGCGCGGTTGGCGCCAGGTCATCCGCCGCACCTACCGCGAGGTCAGCTCCGACCGTATCGCTTTGGTCGCGGCCGGTTGCGCGTTCTGGGCCACACTGGCGCTGTTCCCGGCCATCAGCACGTTGCTTTCCCTTTATGGCATGGTGTTCGACCCGGTGACCGTCGAGCCACAGTTGCAGGTCATCCGCGGGTTCCTGCCGCCGTCCGCTTTTTCGCTGATCGCGGACCAGGTGCATTCGCTCGTGCTGCATCCCGTCGGTAGCCTTCGCCTCACCGTGATTATCAGCATCGCGATCACCCTTTGGAGCGCGGCAACCGGGATGAAGTCGCTGATCTCGGCGCTCAACCTGGCCTACGAGGAGCGCGAGAAGCGCGGTATCCTCAGGTTCCAGATAGTAGGGCTGACAATGACCTTGTGCGCCATCGTCGGCGCGGCACTCGGCCTGACCCTGCTGGTGTTCCTGCCGGTGGTCATCAGCTTCGTCGGACTGTCGGCCTACATGAAAGGGCTGGTGCAGGTCGCCTCGCTAGCCTTGCTGGTGATGTTTGTGGCGACCGCGCTGTCGCTGCTCTATCGCTACGGGCCATGCCGCCAGGCGGCCAGTTGGAAATGGGTCACGCCCGGCTCGCTTCTCGCGACCGGCCTGTGGCTAATCGCGTCGGTACTATTTTCTTATTATGTCGGGCACGTCGCCAGCTACGACGCCACTTATGGCCCACTCGGCGCCGTTGCCGGCGTCATGGTCTGGTTCTGGGTCTCGGCCTACGTGGTCCTGCTCGGCGCCGAGTTGAACGCCGAGCTGGAACTGCAAACCTCGCAGGACACCACTGGCGGCCCTCCCAAGCCGATCGGTCGGCGCGGAGCGTATGTGGCGGATCATGTGGCCGGCGATTGACCCGCCATTGAGCCACATGCGGGTTGCGTGCTACCCGCATCGGTATGGCTTTAACCTCGCCGATACCGCTGGTCGTCGTCCTAAACGGACCGAACATGAATATGCTCGGCCTGCGCCAGCCGGAAATGTACGGCGCCGCCACGCTTGATGACGTGGAGGCACTCTGCGCCGAGACCGCCTCACCGTTGAGGAGGGGGACGGCCTGGCTGTTGATCATCTGGTCCCGACGGTCCCGCATGGGCACCTGGAGGA
>JANXXW010000280.1 GCA_025350425.1 Rhodospirillales bacterium | reverse complement strand
CCGGGTGTTCGCGTCCTACGACGCAATCGTCGATCACTGCTGCGACGCGTGGAACCGCTTGGCCGACCAGCCCTGGCGCGTCATGTCCATCGGGCTACGCGATTGGGCAAGAGGTCAGATCACGTGAGTCCTGGTATTAGTCCGCATACAACGTTGCCCAATCTGTCAGTTCTTCGCCGGGTTCTTAACGTTTGGGGACGTCTCGATATCCTTATTAAATAGCTCGCCACCGCTTCTCTCGAATCGGTACACGTAGATGTTCTGCATGATATCTACGTGTTCAAAACGATGAAGTTGGGCGCAGCGACGATTGCGACGAGCGACAGAACGGCGCCGCAGAGCAAGTGCCTGAATGAATGTACGATGCACTTTCTGTTTCTCATTGTCCAAGTCTTCAAGTGTTTCAGTCATATCACCCACGCGACGTCGGCGACCTCGACGTGATTGCCGCTGGGTTCGTGGACTTACGAGAAGACGTTTACGGGATCGCGGCACGCATAAGCCGGCCCATGCCGCTCCGGGGCCTGCTGGCGTTACGCGTGGCTTCTCCAACGTCACCGGGCAGCAGATCGCGCCGAGACTCACCCGCGCATTCCGCAACGGCTTCATCTGGCCTGCGTCAATCCCCGGCATGGCGCGTCACACCATTGCCACTAAACTGTACGCGAAATGCCACGCGAACTGCGCGTCGTGTGCAGCCGAACCAGTCGTGCGCTCGGATCAACGTCCGGTCCCGCAGATCGAGCGCCGCCCGCTCTATCGCCGGCTTCGCATCCGCCTCGAATACCGCCGGCTTGGCAGGTTTGCGGAGAACGTAGCAGAAGCGGCTCACACAGCGCCTCCGCGTTGCGGGGTCGCTGCTGTTGCGGTATTTGCCGACCAATGGGCGATGGAAATCGAGTTGGCGGCTGGGCGTAGTTTTCCTCTCCAACGCCGGTTTGGAGCCGCAACGACGCATTTGCCGCAACGCTTCCTGGCCGCAAGGTCCACCATCGCTTAATACGATTTCGTCGCCAAGGAGATTGCCATGCCAACGCCCAATCCGACGCAATGCCCCGTCCACGCCCGCAGGACGGCCGCGTGATGGACGCGACCAAGCTGGCAGCCCTGCGCGCCCGTTATCCCCGCGGCGGCGAGGACATTATCCGGGACCCCGATTTCCTCCGCGCGGCTTCGGTCACCTTCACCGCCGGCAAGCGCCGCAAGCCGTATGCCGGCGTCTCCACGTTTCTTGATCTGCCACATCGGCCGGAGCAGGGCCTCGCCGACCTCGACGTGGCCTTGATTGGCGTGCCCATGGATCTCGGCGTCACCAACCGTGCCGGCACCCGTCTCGGTCCCCGTGCGGTTCGCGCCATCGAGCGGATCGGTCCTTACAACCATGCCATGCGCGTGACGCCGCAGGCTGAGTGCCGTGCGGCCGATATCGGCGACGTCCCGTTCCGCAGCCGCTACAGCCTCGAACAAAGCATGGAGGACATCGAGGCGTTCCTCGCCACCGTGCACGCGGCCGGCGTGATCCCGCTTTGCGTCGGCGGCGACCATTCCATGACCTACCCGATCTTGCGCGCGCTCGGGAAAGACCGCCCGCTCGGGCTGGTGCATATCGACGCCCATTGCGACACCGCGAACGAAAGCGAGGGCAGCCGTTTCCACCATGGCGGCCCGTTCCGCCAGGCCGTACTGGACGGCGTGCTCGATCCGGAACGCACCATCCAGATCGGCATCCGGGGCTCGGCAGAAATGCTGTACGAGTTCTCCTACGAGTCCGGCATGACCGTGATCCATGCCGAGGAAGTCGATGCGATGGGCATCGAAGCCGTCATCGTCAAGGCGCGCGAAGTGGTTGGCAACGCACCGTTCTACGTGACCTTCGACGTGGACGGCATCGACCCCGCCTTCACGCCCGGCACCGGGACCCCCGAGGTCGGTGGCCTCACCCCGCGTGAGGCGCTTCGCCTGTTGCGTGGCTTGCGGGGGCTCGACATCGTGGGTGGAGACGTGGTGGAGGTAGCTCCGCAATACGACGCCACCAGCGTCACCGCCCAGGTCGCGGCGCAGATGCTGTTCGAATTGTTCAGCCTCGTTGCGATCCGGCTCGCGGCGTAACCTAACCCGAACCAGGAGACTCGCGATGCAGAACAGCGAACGCGTCTGGCAGTTGATCGACACCAAAAAGGACGATTTCGAGGCCCTCAGCGACCGCGTCTGGGGCATTCCGGAAATCGCCTACAACGAATACCAATCGGTTGCTGAACATACCCGGATGCTGGAGGCGCAGGGCTTCCATGTCACCGAGAACGTGGCCGGCATTCCCACCGCCGTGATGGGCGAGGCCGGCGAGGGTGGCCCGGTCATTGCCATTCTCGGCGAATACGACGCGCTGCCCGGCCTCAGCCAGGAAGCCGGTATCGCTGAACCCAGGCCAATTCCTGGCGACGGCATGGGCCATGGCTGCGGTCACAACCTGCTGGGGTCCGCAGCACTGCTGGCGGCGACGGCAGTGAAGGACTGGCTGGGCGAGCACGGCATCAAAGGCCGCGTGCGCTATTACGGCTGCCCGGCCGAGGAGGGTGGGGCGGCGAAAAGCTTCATGGTGCGGGCCGGCGCGTTCAAGGACGTGGACATCGCCATCTCCTGGCACCCATCCTCGTTCTCCGGCGTGAACGACGCGATGTCGCTCGCCAACACCCGCATCGACTTCACCTTCACCGGCCGCGCGTCCCACGCCGCCGCGGCACCCCATTTGGGCCGTAGCGCTCTCGACGCCGTCGAACTGATGAACGTCGGCGTGAACTACATGCGCGAGCACATGCCGAGCGACGCGCGCATCCACTACGCCATGCTCGATGGCGGCGGCGTGGCACCGAACGTGGTGCAATCCCACGCCAAAGTGCGCTACGCTGTCCGTGCCCGTGAACTCGGCGAACTCTGGCCCCTGATCGAACGGGTGAAGAAGGTGGCGCAGGGCGCCGCGCTGATGACCGAGACCAAGATGGAGTTCAAGGTCATCAGCGCCGTCTCCAACCTGCTCGCCAACGTCCCGCTGGAAAAGGCCATGTTCGATGCGTTCGAACGCCTCGGCCCGCCGCCGTTCGACGACGAGGACCGCAAGTTCGCCGCCGAGATCCAGAAGACTCTCTCGTCCGAGGACATCGCCTCGGCCTTCCGCCGCGTCGGCCAGCCCGAAACTGCCTCGCCCCTTTGCGACGCCATCGTGCCGCTGGACGCCAAGGGCGCGCCGATGATGGGCTCGACCGATGTGGGTGACGTGAGCTGGGTGGTTCCCACCGTGCAGGCGCGTGGGGCGACCTACGCCATCGGCACCCCCGGCCACTCCTGGCAGCTCACCGCGCAGGGCAAAACCCCGGCGTCCCATAAGGGCATGGTGCATGTCGCCAAGGTGATGGCCTCCACCGCGATCAGCGCGTTGCTGGACGAGACGCTGATCCCCCGTGCGAAGCAGGATTTCGCCGCCCGTACCGCCCGCGTCCCATACGTTTGCCCGTTGCCCGATGACATCCAGCCGCCGCTGGTCAAACGTCCCGAAGCGGCCTGAACGAAATGTCCCGCCTCCGCCTCGCGGTCCCCCTCATCCTCGCCGTATCCCTGGCGGGGTGCGGCCCGGATTATTCGCCCGACACCTACGCCTCCTCGGCGGTGCAGCAGGCCAACAAGGTCGAGCAGGGCGTCATCATCGGCGTCCGTCGGGTCGGCGTGGCCGCCGGCGGGGCGACGGGGGCCGTGGCGGGTGCTGCGGCCGGCGGGATCGTCGGCTCCCAGGTGCCGGGGGCTGGCGTTACCACGGCCATCGGCGCGGTCGGCGGCGGCCTGATCGGCGGCATCGTCGGCAGCGGCATGGACAAGACCGTCAACGACACCTCCGCCTTCGAGTATATCGTCCGCAAGACCAACGCCGAACTGATCTCCGTGACCCAAAGAGACGCCTCCTCGATGGGGATCGGCGAACACGTCCTGGTCATCGGCGGCAACCAGGCCCGCGTCATCCCCGACTACACCATGCCCGCCGAACAGCCGCCCGAGCCCAGGTTCCAGGCGCAACCGTTCGAGACCGCTCCGCCGCCCGTACCCGTCGCGTCCGAACCCCTGATCTCGCCCGCCCCGGCCGCCACCCAGCCCGTGGCCCCCGTCGCCGCCCGCCCGCCCGATCCCATGCCCACACCCACACCAATCGCCCCGCCTCCGCCTCCCCCCGCCGCGCGCCAGCCAACCCCGGAGACCCCGCCGCCATGAACCCGCGCTGGACCCATCGCCCGCCCGGCTCCACCTGGGGTGACTTCGGACCCGACGACGAGTTGGGCCGATTGAACCTGCTGACCCGCGAGAAGGTGCTGCAAGGCGTCGCCGAAGTGCGCGAGGGCCGCACCTTCTGCCTCAGCCTCCCGCTCGACTATCCCGGCGGCTCCCTACTCAACCCGCGCCGCCACCCGCCGGAACTGAGCCCCACCCTGCGCGGCGGCCAGCCCAACATGAACTACGCGCTCCGCTGCGATGACCCGACCGCCACCGACATCATCTGCGACGACCGCGTGTTGCTGACCCTGCAATACTCGACGCAATGGGACAGCCTCGCCCATGTCGGCCAGATGTTCGACGTGGACGGAGATGGCGTGATGGAGGATGTCTACTACAACGGCTTCCGTCCCGTCACCGACATCACGCTGCAAGGTGCCCACCGCCTCGGCGTCGAGAACATGGCCGCCACCTGCGTCCAGGGCCGTGGCGTGATGATCGACCTCGAAGCCCATTACGGCCGCACCGGCACCCTGGTCGGCTACAACGAGTTGATGGCGGTACTCGAGCAGGACCGCGTGGTGGTGGAACCAGGTGACCTCGTCTGCCTCCGCACCGGCTTCGCCCAGATGTTGCTGGAGATGAACCGCACGCCAGATCCCGCCCTGCTCCACGCCAGCACCTGCGCCCTGAACGGCCGCGACACGCGGTTGCTGCAGTGGATCACCGATAGCGGCGCCGTCGCTGTGATCGCCGACAATTACGCCGTCGAAGCGGTCCCCGCCGTCCCCTGCACCGACGATTTCTGCGCCACCCTGCCGCTCCACGCCCATTGCCTGTTCCGCCTGGGCGTCTATCTCGGCGAGATGTGGCACCTCACCGACCTCGCGGACCACCTCCGCGCCAGCCACCGCTCCCGCTTCCTGCTGACTGCGCCGCCACTGCGCCTGCCCGGCGCCGTAGGCTCCCCCGTCACCCCCGTGGCCACCACATAACCTCCGGCCTCTCTCTCCTTGCGGGAGCGGACCGGGATGAGGGGTGAGCGTCAATCCTTCCAAGGCGGCCCCGTCCCCCGACGCAAAATCCGCCGAGACCCACCTTCCTTCTCGCTCGGGTTGCGCGGCCGTGGCCATCGCCCCTCATTGCGTGGCGGAGGGCTTTTCGTCCGTGCAGGCTTCACGGCGCGAACCACCGGCCTGGGCGAAGGAGCCACCGCCACCCGCCGCAATGGTGCCGGGACCGGCTGCCCCACCATCCAGAATATCGACCGCAAGATGCGCCCCGCTTGCGGCGCCGCCACCAGCAGCGCCATCATCTCCGCATCGTTCAGCACGAGGTGCGCCAGTTGCGAGCCAAACCCGTTCGCCTCCGGCACCAGCTTCCCTAGCCAGTGATACCCCGTCGGCAACGGACCGGCCCGCCGCGCCGCCTTCGTCACGCGCCTGCCCACGCCGCGCCGTGGCGCCGCCCGCAACGTCCCCGCCTCAACCCGAATGGCGATGGCCGTGAACCGAGCGATCAACCCGGAAAGCCGGGTTTGCAGCAGGCTGAGGAACGTCGCGGTCGAGCGGTCCCGGAACATGATATCCCCCACCGTCCGTCCCAGATTCCGGACGATCAAGGCAAACATGCCGGAAATGGTGGGAAGAGGGATCGGATTGGACACATAGGAATAATACCCCACGCAACAATACGCGGCAAGAACAAAGTCCGCTCACCCTTTCCCTTTCTCCTTGCCGGCGAGGGAGAGGCGTGGTGACGTCGATGATCGTCGCACAGGATCGGGTTCACTTCCGCGACCATGGCTGCCGCTACATGGACAGGTCTCGAACCCACACACCACTTGCCCGCGCCACAATTTGGCCGCCCGATGAGACGCGCCCGTATCCCGAACGGACCCACCCATGACAGCAAGTTCCACAACCCAAACCATACCAGCGACAGCCCTGCTCCAACGGCGCGCGCACCATCCCCGCCCAGACCGCCCCCTCCGCCCCTCGACCGGCCGCAAACCCCAGGCACTCCCGCTGCGAGGCGCGGCGCATCCGGCCAGGGCGCAGGCGAGCAGGCAGGCCGCGAGGCGGGTCAT
>JANXXW010000279.1 GCA_025350425.1 Rhodospirillales bacterium | reverse complement strand
CCGGGTGTTCGCGTCCTACGACGCAATCGTCGATCACTGCTGCGACGCGTGGAACCGCTTGGCCGACCAGCCCTGGCGCGTCATGTCCATCGGGCTACGCGATTGGGCAAGAGGTCAGATCACGTGAGTCCTGGTATTAGTTCACGCCCGAATTTCCACCACGTTGACGGATACGACCGAGTTTTGGCGACCCGCCCCTCGGTCTGGCCGTTCGACCAGGTCTTGACGACGGCGGCCCGCAGGGCGGCGCCATCAGCGTCGATCGCCGCTGGCGAACGATGCAAGCTCGCTGTCAGCCGCCTCGGCGAGCCGCGGGTCGAGGTTGTCCGGTTTCTTGGCCGCAATCATGGTCCGAAAGCGATCGAGTAAATTGCGCGCTGCGACCAGACTGGGCGACGCCGTCTCGACCGCCACCTTGATGCGCTCGGTCTCGGCTGAGTTACAAAGGCACTCGGTTGTCAGCAGGCGAGCGATGACGCGCGATGTCGGCATGGTCATGGCTATTGCCCCGGCGTGCTCCGCGCCGGTCTTCGTCGGCAAGCCTTCGTGGGCCGGCGTTTGCGGGTTGCCCACTCGCTCACGAAGCGCGAGCTGCCGCCCAACCCGGCCTCGCGCAGGCGGCGCCAAAGTTTGGCACCGATGCGGCATCCACTACCCCGTTTTGTCTCCAACTGCTTCGGGCCTTGTTGCACGATACTCTCGAACAATCCTCATCTAATTGTTGTGGCAATTCACTACCATGAATTATAACGTGAAGTTCACCCTCGTCGTGTCCCGTTTTTTAGCAAAATCACTGGTTGGACCTTTACGACTTCTCTGCAGCAAGTTAAGTTTTGGAGCTCGGTGAGTTGCCCACGTCCAGCACGTGTGTTTCTTGGCCGTCGATAATCTGTCTGAGAAAAAATGGGGAAACACCAATGTCCGAGAGACCGACTGAATTAGGAATCGCTACGCCCATGTTCGGCCGTCGCCAAGGCGCGCGACTGCTGGGCGCGGGGCTGCTGGTAGCCGCCCTGGGACGCCCACGTGTCGCTCTGGCGGCGGGAAAGCAGATGGTAACCGTTGTGAAGATCGCGGGGGTTCCATGGTTCAACTTCCTCGAGAAGGGCTTGGTCGAAGGTGGGACTAAGTTTGGCCTGCAAACCAGCATGGTTGGACCTGCCCACACCGATCCTGCACAACAGGTGCGCCTGGTAGAAGATCTCATCGCCAAGAAGGTCGATGTGATCGGCCTCGTGCCGCTGGACGTGAAGGTCATGGCGCCTGTGCTCGCCCGTGCCCAACAAGCGGGGATCATGGTGATCACCCAGGAAGGCCCCAACCAGGACGGCCGGACCTGGGATGTCGAATTGCTCGACTCCCGCGTTTTTGGCGAGATGCAGATGATTTCCCTTGCCCGGGAAATGAACGAGGCCGGTGAATACGTGGTCATCGTCGGCACGCTCACGACGCCGTTGCACAACCAGTGGGCCGATGCCGCCATCGCCTATCAGAAGGCACATTTCCCGAAGATGAAACTCGCGGCAAACCGTTTCCCAGGGGCCGACGAAATCGACAGTTCGGCGCAGGTGACGCGTGACGTGATCCAGGCCTATCCGAATGTAACGGGGATTATCGGCTTTGGATCCAACGGCCCGATCGGCGCGGGAAACGTGGTGCGTGAGCGACGCCTTACCAAGAAGATCGCAGTCGTGGGAACGCTTATTCCGTCCCAGGGCAAGCCGCTTATCGAATCGGGTAACGTGCGTGAAGGCTTCCTTTGGAGTCCGAAGGACGCCGGCTACGCCATGGTGGCGGTTGCAAGTCTTGCCTTAGCCGGAACCAAGTTCGAGACCGGTATGGACATCCCCGGAATGGGCAAAGCCACCGTCGACGTGCCGGGTAAGCTGATCAGCGTCGATCGTATTCTGACGATCAACAAGAAGACGATCGATAACGTCATCGCCACCACCGGTCTGTAAATCGGTTTTTCCCGATAGACGCTAAAATCTGGCGCGTGATGTCTGTGCCCTGACAGACATCACGCGCCGCTCTGTCTGGTCGCTTTCAGGTGGCCAAACCGCAGCTCTCCCTGACAGGTTCACCGATTGCCCAACTTTCTAGAGCTTGCCGGGATCTCCAAGCACTTTGGCGGAATTCCAGCGCTATCGAAGGTCGACCTCGCCATCGTGGCCGGCGAGGTGCATTGCCTCGCCGGTGAAAATGGCTCCGGCAAATCAACGCTCATCAAGATCATCTCCGGCGTGCAGCCGCCCGATCCCGGCGGGCGCATCGTCATCGACGGCAAGCTCTATCCGCATCTCACCCCGGCCGAAAGTACAAGACTGGGTATACAGGTGATCTACCAAGACCTCTCATTATTCCCGGAACTGACGGTCGCGGAAAACATTGCCTTCGCTCAGCATTTAAGGCGAAGCGTCGGAATCGTGGATTGGAAGCAGATCGCCACGACAGCCAGCACCACAATCGACCGAATCGGCGTGGCGCTTGATCCGCGGGATAAGGTTGCCGACCTATCGATTGCGCAACGGCAATTGGTGGCGATCTGCCGCGCGCTGGCAGCCGACGCCCGGCTGGTGATTATGGACGAACCGACCGCCTCGTTGACCCGCAACGAGGTCGACGCGCTGCTGGCGATTACCCGAGAACTCAAGCGTCGCGGCATCGCCGTGGTGTTCGTGAGCCACCGCCTGGACGAGGTGCTGGAAATCGCCGAGCGCGTCACGGTTCTGCGCGACGGCGTGAAGCTTGGCACCTACGATGCGAAGGACATGACCGGGCGACGCCTTGGCAGCCTGATGACCGGGCATGAATACGATTACACGCCGTATGTGCCAGACTTGTCGCAGGCGCCCGTAATGATGTCGGTGCGAGGCCTGTGCCGGCCCGGCGAGTACCAGGACATCACTTTCGACCTCGCGGTGGGCGAGGTTCTGGGAATCATTGGTCGCCTTGGATCCGGCCGGACGGAACTGGCTCTGACGCTGTTCGGCATGCGCCCCTCTGCCACCGGCACGGTCATGATCGAAGGCAAGACGGTCGTTCTGGACAGCAACCGGGCCGCCATCGTCGCCGGAATAGCCTATGTGTCCGAAGACCGATTGTCTCTGGGGCTAGTCCTGGAACAGCCGATCGCCGACAACATTGTCCTGACCACCCTCCACCGCATGGCGAATAAACTCGGGCTCGTCAGCGGCGAGGAGCGGCGGCAGACCGTTGCAGGGTGGATCGCTCAACTCGGTATCAAGGCGAGCAATCCGCAGAACTCTGTGCGCACCTTATCGGGCGGCAACCAGCAGCGCGTGGTAATCGCGAAATGGCTCGCAACGAAGCCCCGGGTCCTGATCCTGGACAGCCCGACCGTGGGCGTGGACATTAACGCCAAGGACGGTATCTACGCGATCATCCGCGAACTCGCGGCACAGGGAATGGCGGTGATCTTGATATCCGACGAAGTGCCCGAAGTGATCTATCACACCCACCGAATCATGGTCATGGACAGGGGCCGGATCCGCGCCGAATTCAAGGCAGATTCGATCTCGGCCGAGGCTTTGCAAGACGCCATCGATGCGTGACCTGCTGAAAGACTTTTCCCGGACGCACGAAGCTAAGCTGATGGTCGTGACCATCGTGCTTGGGCTGTTCCTGACACTTACCACGCGTTCCTTCGCGACCTTGCAAAATCTAATCGATCTGCTGACGTCCTATGGCTTCTCTGGAATGCTCGCGGCGGGACTTTTGGTGGTGTTGATCTCCGGCGGGATCGACATTTCCTTCACCGCGACTGCATCAGTGGCGCAATATGTCGCATTGACGGTTGCCAACACCTATTCCGTCGGCTGGATCGCCGTTACCGCTATCGCGACTGGCATCGGATTGGCGCTCGGATTGATAAACGCCGTGCTGATCGGTGCACTCAGGCTATCCAGCATCATCGTCACGATCGCGATGCTGAACGTGTCCTTCGGCCTTCTGATGTTCATCACGCGGGGTAACCAGATCTATGCCTTGCCGGACTGGTTTGTGAATGAGGCGAACTGGGTGGTCTACACCGATGCGGCGCAGACCGAATATACCATCAACCTACAGATGATCGGGCTAGTCGCTGCCTTTTCTGTCACAGCGTTCTTGCTGAACCGTACAAATATCGGCCGGCAGATATTCGCGGTCGGCAGCAACCGCGATGCAGCGCAACGCGTCGGGATCAAGGTGTTTCGGATCGACCTGCTCGCATATGGCTATCTCGGCCTTGTCGCGGGAGCCGCCTCCCTGGTGCAGGCGCAGAACGCACAATCTGTCTCGCCAAACGCGCTTGTCGGGCGCGAGCTCGATGTCCTCGCCGCCGTCGTATTGGGCGGTGCAAGCCTTGCCGGCGGGGAGGGGACAGTATTCGGCACCATCCTGGGGGTGATCCTGTTGGCGATGCTGCAGAACGGGCTACTGCTGCTCGGCGTCTCGTCATATTGGTCGCAATGCTTCACCGGCATGGTCATCCTCCTTGCGGTGGGCGCATTGGCTTTGGAAAAGCGCCGGCAGGCGTCCACGAGCGGTCGGGTCGCATCGTAATCCGGTCCCTGGTAAGGCCGGGCCCTGTGGCGCTGGGCCTCACCACGCTGTTGATGTCGTTGTTGCTTGTCCTGTGGCTTGTGCTCGGAGACCGGTTCTTCAACGGCACTGCTCTGCGGTCTATGGCCTATCAATTGCCTGAACTGGGTATCCTTTCGCTTGCCATGATGATCCCGCTGCTGTCCGGGGGCCTTGATCTTTCGATCATCGCGGTCGCCGACCTGGCGGCCCTGGCGATGGCCTACGTCCTGGCGCAGTTCGGCGGCGACCATGTAGTGCTGTCAGCGATCCTGGCATTGGTCGCCGGCCTCGGGGTGGCCGTGCTTGTCGGTCTGTTGAACGGTATGATGATCGCCTATCTCGGCGTCTCCCCCATCCTTGCGACCTTGGGCACGATGACGCTGGTCAAGGGGATCGCGATCGGACTGACACATGGCGAGGTCATCTCCGGCTTTCCGCCCTTCATCGTCGCCATCGGCAACGATGCGTTCCTGGGCATTCCCCTGGTACTGCTTGTTTTCATTGCCCTTGCTTTGCCCATCGCCATCCTGCTGGCGCGGACACCGTTCGGAACCATCGTTGCGATGATCGGATCGAACGAGCGCGCCGTGCGCTTCTCCGGCATCGACACCCGGCGCGTCGTGATGCGGATCTACCTGATATCGGCGCTGCTGGCGGCAGGAGCTGGCCTACTGATG
>JANXXW010000278.1 GCA_025350425.1 Rhodospirillales bacterium | reverse complement strand
CTCTGAGCCTGGATGCCTTGTTACAGCGACGGACACGGCCGTCGCCGTGAGAAACTTTTCGCGATGAAATTCGCCGTAACTTCGAACGTAAGGGTTCTATAAATGGGCGTTAAATTTCGTGGACGGCGTGAGGACTATCGTTTGGTGACCGGCGCCGGTTGCTACACGTCTGACTGGAACTTTCCGGATCAAGTCTACGCAGTGTTTGTTCGGTCGAACCGGGGCCACGCCAAGCTACGTGGCATCGACGCCAGTGTGGCGCGGGAGATGGAAGGGGTCCTCGCTGTTTTAACAGGCGAAGACACCATGGCCGCAGGTTTCGGTGCGGCCCCATCCCTTATCCGCTACCCAGGTAAGGGTGGCATGTCCTTCCCTAAGATCCACCGCGAAGTCATGGCTGAGACGCGCGTTCGGTACGTTGGCCAGGAAGTCGCTCTTGTCGTGGCGACAACGGAAACCATCGCTCAGGATGCCGCCGAGAGCATCATCGTTGACTATGAGGACATGGCCAGCGTCGTGGATGCAGAGGATGCGCTGAAGCCAGGTGCACCGCAGCTTTATGATCATATTCAGAATAATCTCGTCTTCGACTTTGAGTATGGTAACGAGGCGGTAGCGAAGGAAGCTTTTGTCGGGGCTGCCCATGTAACAAAGCTTGTTCTCGATGCGCCGCGGCTCATCGGCAATCCAATGGAGCCGAAGGCCGCGCTCGCGACTTATGACCCTGCGACCGAGGTCTATGACCTCTACGCGCCATCGCAAGGCATGACCATGATGCGAGGCGGCCTCTCGGTCGGCACGGGAATACCGCCGGAGAAATTGCGTTGCCATGCCTATGACGTGGGTGGCGGCTTCGGTGTTCGGGCCGAAGCCTATTCAGAGTACTGCTCCCTTCTTCTAGCAGCAAAAAAGGTAGGGCGCCCTGTTAAATGGATATCCACCCGCTCGGAAACCTTCCTGTCTGACCATCACGGCCGTGCCGCAAAGATGTACGGCGAACTTGCACTCGATACGAATGGGAAGTTCTTGGCTGTCCGGTTTACTTGGATCGTCAATGCGGGCGGCTATCTTTCAGGTTCTGGGTCTTTCATCAATACGATGCCGCCCTCAACACATGCAATCAACGTCTATACAATTCCCGTCGTGCACGGCGTGCACCGGATCGTCGTCACCAACACGACGCCAACGACAGCATATCGGGGCGCGGCACGACCGAATGTCAGTTACATCGTCGAGCGCCTCGTCGATGAAGCGGCGCGCGAGATGGGCATCGACCGCTTGGACCTGCGACGTCGCAATATCATTCCGAAAGAATCCTATCCTTATAGTACTCCGACAGGCTCGGTGTACGACAGCGGCGATGTGACGGGTCTACTCGAAGATGCCGTGAAATTTTCAGATTGGTCCGGCTATTCCAAGCGTCTCGCCGATTCGAAGATGCGCGGTAAACTACGAGGGCGTGCGCTCTGTGTCTTTACAGAGCCGGCAGGTACGGGGGGTAGCCCGGTGGAAGAAACAGCAATTAAGTTCACGGAGACCGGCAAGGCGCTTCTCTATACCGTCTCAGGTCCTTCGGGGCAGGGCCACGAGACAAGCTATCCGGAAATTGTTGCCGCCGTGCTGGGCATCGATCCGCATGATATTACACTGCGCTTTTCGGATCCAGACGGGCCATTCCTACGTGGCGACGGAACTATCGGATCACGGTCGTTGATGTCGTATGGAAGTGCTTTGCACAATGCCGCTAAGGTCGTCATCGAAAAAGGCCATAAACTTGCAGCCAAGCACCTCGAGGTCGGCGCTCAGGATATCGACTTCGTGGAAGGCCAATACAGAGTTAAGGGAACTGATCTTTTTGTCGGTCTTCAGGAACTAGCCAAGACCTATGTCGATACCGAAAATACGCTCGACACACAGTTTGCCGGGGCACAGATGTATTCCTTCCCGACGGGAGCCCATGTTGCGGAGGTGGAGGTCGATCCAGAGACGGGTGTGGTCGAAATCCAGAGCTATGTCGGCGTCGATGATTGCGGCACCGTGATCAATCATGAATTAGCTGAAGGCCAAGTGCAGGGTGGGATCATGCAGGGCTTGGGCCAGGTTCTCGGCGAGGTCTGTGTTTATAGTGACGAAGGCCAGTTGGTGTCTGGCAGCTTCATGGATTATTGCATGCCACGTGCGCACGATATTAATTGCCTCGCTCTCTATTGGCGGCCTATCCCCGCGCCCAACAATCCGCTCGGGGCCAAGGGAGTTGGTGAAGCAGGCACAACTGGAGCTGTGCCGACGCTGGCAAATGCGATTATCGACGCGCTGCATCCTCTCGGTGTTAATCATATAGACTTGCCGTTATCGCCATCGCGTATTTGGGAAGCCATTAACAGGATGCAGAAACTCGGATGACTTTCGAGCTGTTGAGCCAGTTTACTGGAGTGCGCCGCTGGGGGTGGACAGTTTGGCCGAATTAGATCGCCCCCCTTGTTGGGCTTCTGAAGAATGGAAGCTATGGCGCTTACGCAACGATCATATACCGCCGCGTTCAGTCGGCGTACGGCCGAGGAGTTCATCGCGGGCGAAACTTTGCATGGTCTATCGCAGCGACACGACATTTTGCGCCAACTAATCCGGATTTGGGTCGGAAAGCTCGAGGCTGGCGCCCTGGATGAAGACGTTCAGGGCGCCGACCTGATCCAGGAATACGAGGGTCGGATCGTAGCACCGGCGCAGCTTTTGAGAGGATGTCGCGCTCCATCCGGAGTTGCTTGTTCTCCCGACGCAGCCGCTCCAGCTCGTCGCATTCAGACACCGCCGGGCTCGGCAACGCATCCTCCCTTCGGCCGTCTTGCTTGTCGGCCACAGCAACTTATGCGGCGGTCGACTGCGCGGTCGGCTCGAACTCTCGGGCAAGGTCCTCGGGTAATCGGCCAGTACGGACCAGATCAACCATCTAACGGCGAAGCTCAGGTGAATAAGACGGGCAGCTTTTGTGCATCAGAAACACTTCTAGTAAAAGCTTTAGGGTGTCTATAAAACCAAGGAAATCCCACTATAACTGCTAGTGATAGTGACGCCGGTGAAAGCGATAGGGCAGAGCCTGGACGTCTGGGATAAGGATAATAACTATCCGTTAGTGTGTGCTGTATAGCACTCGCTAAGTAGCGATAAACGCAGGCGCCGGGTAACGGCTGCCGCAGGGAAGGTCCGCACGATGCACCGCCGCCATATGCCCGACTCTGTTCCAAGTTCCCCTCAGCCTGTTGGGACACGAGTATGAGTGCCTCCTCCGCTGCGAGCACCCAAGGGCAAAGCGTTGACATCAAGGCGTTCATCGATGCACGCCCAATTTCGGCGTTCCAGTGGTTCCTGGTCGCGATGTGCTTCCTTGTCGTCGTCGCCGACGGGATGGACGTGGCCATCATGGGATTTGTGGCATCCCCGATCATCGACGAGTGGCACATCAGTCGGCCTGCGTTCGGCGTCGTGATGAGCGCTGCGCCCTTTGGCCTGGCGGCGGGTGCGCTGCTGGCCGGCCCATACTCGGACCGGTTCGGGCGTAAGCCGGTGCTGATCGTGTCTATCTTTCTGTTCGGGTTGCTGACGGTTGCCGCGGCGTATGCGTCCACGCCGGTTGAGATGGCTGTTCTGCGCTTCCTAGCCGGTATTGGCCTGGGCGCGGCGATGCCCAACACCACGACGTTGCTGTCGGAGTATGCGCCGCAGCGTCGTCGGTCGCTGATGATCACGGTCATGTTCACGGGGTTCAACCTTGGGTCGGCCCTGATCGGCCTGGGGGCCGGATACATGATTCCCCACTACGGCTGGCGCTCTGTGCTGCTCCTGGGTGGCGTCATACCGTTGCTGCTGGTGCCAGTGTTAGTCCTGGCTTTGCCGGAATCAGCCCGGCTGATGGCCCTCCGCGGAACTCGGCCGGACCGAATCGGTACCATCCTCGGCCGCGTGACAGGCCACCGCTTCAAAGGCACAGAGACTTTTATTTCAAACGAGCCTCCGCTGCCGGCGCGCACGCCCATCCGCACCCTGTTCGCGAGTGGCTTCCGTGCAACCACTGTGTCGCTCTGGGTCACCTACTTCATGGGGCTGCTGGTCATCTACCTGCTGACGGGCTGGCTGCCGACGATCATGAAGGACGCGGGCATGTCGATTGACACCGCCTCCTACATTACTGCCGGCTTCCAGATCGGTGGAACAGTGGGCGCGGTAGCCGTCGGCTGGGTCATGGATCGGACACGCCCAGCGATGATCCTTGGGGTGGCGTATATCGGCGGCGCACTTCTCATCTTCACCCTGTCGCAGTACGGCATCGTGTCACACGGGGTGGCGATGCTGGCCGCGCTGGTGGCCCTGGCCGGGTTCTGCATGAGCGGCGCGCAGACCGGCCTGAACGCCTATGCTCCAGGCTGCTACCCCACGGCGGCGCGTGCGACGGGCGTGAGCTGGATGCTGGGCGTCGGGCGGTTAGGTAGCATCGTAGGCTCCTACGTCGGCGGCGCGCTACTGGGGCTGGGCTGGGGTATTGATACCATATTCGCTCTCCTGGCCATTCCCGCCCTCTTAGCGGCCGTAGCCATCACCGCCACGCAGGTCAGGGGAAAAAGCGTGGCCATAAAGGAGGTCGTGGCGCACTGACGCGCCGCGGGATCAGCAATGCAAAACGAAGCCAGCATTGGCGTGGCCAATGACGAACCCTGTATGGACTTGGCCCATTTGGGCCACCTCGAGCTGCTAACGCCTAAGCCCGAGGAGAGCCTACGCTTTTTCGTGGACGTGATGGGCATGACCGAAAGCGGGCGGAAAGGGGACTCTGTTTATCTGCGCGGCTGGGACGATTACGAGTGCTATTCCTTGCAGCTCACGGCATCTTCCTCGTCCGGTCTGGGTCATGCAGCCTTCCGGGCGCGTAGCCCGCAGGCGCTGCAACGGCGCGTGGCGGCGCTGGAGGCGTCCGGCCAAGCGGTGGGCTGGCATGAAGGCGAGTTCGGTCACGGCCCCGCTTTCCGCTTCCGTGACCCGGACGGGCACCTGCTGGAAATCTACTACGAGACCGAATGGTACGCAGCGCCGCCCGCGCTGCGCCCGGCGCTGAAGAACCAAGCGCAGCGTAATCCAGCCCGCGGCGTGAACGTGCGGCGGCTTGACCACTTCAACTGCCTCGCCGTGGATATACGCGCCAACCGCCAGTTCTTCGAGCGCACGCTGGGTTTCCGGCTCACCGAGCAAATCGTGCTGGACGATGGCACGGAAGCCGGCATGTGGCTGACCTGCACCAACAAGAGCTACGACTTCGCCTATACGCGGGAGGCGCATGGCGTGCCGGGTCGCTTCCACCATGTCACCTTCGCGCTGGACAGCCGCGAGGCCATCTTGCAGGCCGCCGACGTGTTCCTTGAGAACGGTGTGTTCATCGAGACGGGTCCGCACAAACACGCGGTCCAGCAGACCTTCTTCCTGTACGTTTATGAACCTGGTGGCAACCGGGTCGAGGTCGCTAACGCTGGCGCCCGCCTTATACTGGCGCCGGACTGGAAGCCTATCACCTGGACCGAGCTTGAGCGCCGCAAGGGCCAGGCCTGGGGACTAAAGACCATCGAGAGCTTTCACACCCATGGCACGCCGCCGCTGCCCGACCAGCATGGGGACAGGGCGGCTGGGAACGTGGATGGCCTGGCAAAAAAGGGAATAGCATCATGAGTAGGACGGGCATGACAGCCCTGCGGGCCAGCGCGCATGTGGCGAGGCGCCCAGCATGAGCACGGTCTACACCGACCCACCGCGCACGTCGCAGGAGGTCGTTGCTGGCTACGCCGAGCTTGGTGTCGCTACGGTGCATGAGGCCCAGGGCCGGACCGGGCTGATGCTACCTTACATGCGCCCGATCTACACCGGCGCGCACGCCGTCGGTACCGCGGTGACGGTCAGTCTGGCGCCCGCGGATAACTGGATGCTACACGTCGTGGTCGAGCAGTGCCGGGCGGGCGATATCGTTGTAGCCGCCTCGACCTCGTTTTGCGACGCTGGCTACTTTGGGGAGCTGATCGCCACCTCCTTGCAGGCGCGCGGCGTACGCGGCCTGATTCTGGAGGGCGGCTGCCGGGACGTGGCGGCGTTGACGCGGATGGGTTTCCCGGTCTGGTCCCGCGCAATCAGCTGCCAGGGCACAGTCAAGGGCACTTTGGGGTCGATCAACGTGCCCCTGGTTTGCGCTGGGCAGCTCGTTCAACCCGGCGACCTCATCGTGGCCGATGACGACGGCGTGGCCGTGGTCGGCCGACAGCACGCAGAAACAGTGCTCGCTGCCAGCCGCGCCCGCGACGACAAAGAGCAGGCTGTCCGGGTCCGGCTCGCGGCGGGCGAACTGGGCCTCGACATCTACGGGATGCGCGACCCGCTGGCACGGAAAGGGTTAATCTACAAGCCCTATGCCGAGTAGCGCAGTAATTGAGCCACTACCAAGCCGCCACCGCCAAGTAAACACGAAGTAAGGGGGGAGCAGTCATGATCAACCGATACAGCGGGATTGGGCGCGGTGCCCAGCGCGTCTGCGTCCAGCTTGCCGACGAGCCAAGCCAGGCGCGGACCGTAGGCGCCGGGCTACTCGTTGGACTGGTGGGCGCCTTCACGATCTGGGTCTACGAGCCAGTCGTCTGGGTCGGCGTGCAGCACCTTTTGTCCATGGCCGGTAGTCCGCGCAACGCGACGGGGCTGGTGTTCGGCCGGGATGTGCAGGGCTCGCTCGGGGCAGCGGCGTATGTCGTCGGCACGGGCATGTATTTTATATTTACCTTCGTCTTGGGCGTGTTGTTCGCTGCTCTGTGGCCCGTTTTCCGCCGGCGTGGATACGAAGCGAAGCTGGTGGCGCTATTCTACGCGGCGGTGCCCTTGGCCCTCGTGGTCAAGCGGCGCCTTGCCGCGGGTGCAGGAGGCTAAGCGGTGCCGAACGTGACCTCACTGGCGACGGCTGCCCGGATCCAGATCCTGCACACGGCGGTCGGCACGTACCGGCACACGGCTGCGCTGCAAATTGGCCAGGTGGCGTCCGATCTGCTCCGCCTGGACTTTGCCGACGTGTCGCCCATCAGCCGCGCGTTTGCGCCCATGGTGCGCGGTGGGTTCGACGTGTCGGAAATGGCACTCGCGACGATCCTGCAGGCACAGGCGTATGGCAAGCCGATTGTGGTGCTGCCTGTGACACTGGCAGCGCGGTTCCAGGAATCCGCTCTGCTGTGCCGAACCAGCAGCTCCCTGCGTGGCCCGGCCGGCCTTGTGGGTTGCCGCGTCGGGGTGCGCGCCTACAGCCAGACCACGGGTATGTGGCTGCGCGGAATCCTGGCGAACGATTACGGCGTCGCGGCGGACAGAGTGCACTGGCTGACGTTCGAGGACGCGCACGTGGCCGAATACGCCGACCCGCCCTGGGCCGAGCGCGCGCCGCCGGGCGCGGACATGCTGGCCATGCTACGCGCGGGCGACCTCGATGCCGTCATCGTTGGTAACGACATACCGGACGACCCGGGCCTACGCACCGTGTTCTCTGACCCGGATGCTGCGTCGGAGGTGTTCTGGCGCAGACACGGCTTCGTGCCAGTGAACCACCTCCTTACCGTCCGCCGGACCCTTGCCGACACCCGGCCAGACTTGATAGCCGAACTGCTCCGTATGTTCCGCGTCGCCAAGGCTGCGGTGCCTCTGGCGCCCGGTGCGCGCGACACCTTGCCGATGGGCCGGAGGGCGCTGCAGCCTATCATCGACCTCGCCCTGCGCACCTGCGCCGAACAAGGTCTATTGCCGCGCTCCCTACCTGCCCCGGATATCTGGAGCGGGCTGCCGGCGTCGATTGATGAATTGGAAAAGACTCTGTGATCATCGACTGCCACGGCCACTACACCACGGCACCCACGGCCCACGACGTATGGCGCGAGGCGCAGACGGCGGCGTTCATGTCCAGCGGCGAATCCGACCTGGCCTACCCCGGCATCTCCGACGACGAAATCCGAGACACCGTTGAACGGAACCAGCTTCGCCTGATGCGCGAGCGCGGTGCCGACGTGACAGTATTCAGCCCGCGCGCCTCCACCATGGCCCACCATATCGGTAACGAGGCCGTCAGCCGGGCATGGACCCGGCGCTGTAACGATCTCATCAAGCGCGTAGTGGACCTATTTCCCCAAAAATTCGTCGGTGTGTGCCAGCTGCCGCAATCCCCAAATGTGCCTATTGCCCACTCCATCGCGGAACTGGAGCGCTGCGTGACTGGGCTGGGCTTCATCGGCTGCAACCTGAACCCCGACCCGTCCGGTGGCCACTGGTCCGGCCCGCCGTTGACCGACCGAGCCTGGTATCCGTTCTACGAGAAGATGGCCGAGCTGGACGTGCCGGCTATGATTCATGTGTCGGGGTCGTGCAACGCCAACTTCCATGCCACAGGCGCCCACTACATTAACGCCGACACCACTGCGTTCATGCAATTTTTGCAAGGCGACCTCTTCCGAGACTTCCCATCGCTGCGGTTCATCATTCCGCACGGCGGCGGGGCGGTCCCTTACCACTGGGGCCGCTACCGGGGCTTAGCCGAGATGCTGGGGCGCCCGCCGCTCCGGGAGCACGTCATGCGGAACGTGTTCTTCGACACATGTGTCTATCACCAGCCCGGCATTGACCTACTGTTTCGCGTCATTGATGTGGGCAACATCCTATTCGGCTCTGAGATGGTCGGCGCGGTGCGCGGCATCGACCCCGAGACCGGACAATACTTCGATGACACGAAGCGCTACGTCGAGGCACTGCCCATCCCCGAGGCGGACAAGCGCCGCGTGTTTGAGGGTAATGCGCGCCGGGTATATCCGCGCCTCGACGCGATCCTGAAAGCCCAGGGGCGTTGAATGGCACGGCGTTGAACGGCGCGGCATAGCACAGCGTAGCGGGGGACAACCGTTTGGAGCGCTTCGGGATTATCGGCTTCGGCGAAGTCGGCGGTATCTTCGCCCGGGATCTGGCGGCAGCAGGCGTCCAAATTGCCGCCTACGACGTGGCACCCGCGGCGCAGACGCGTGCGGAGGCCGCAGGGTTTGCTGCCGCCTCCGCGCTGGCCACTGCCCGCGGCGCGGCGACGGTGGTCGTCAGCGTCACCGCCGGCTCGGCCCTGGACGCCATGCGCTCCCTGCGTGACGGGCTGGGCCATGGGCCGTTCGTGCTGGACGTGAACAGCGTCTCGCCTGCGGTCAAGCAGGAGGCCGCAGGGATTATCGGAGCCGCGGGCGGGCGGTATGTCGAGGCCGCGGTCATGGCCAGTGTGCCGCCCAAGGGCCTACGCTCTCCCATGCTGCTCGGCGGGCCTTACGCGGCGGCGTTCATGGCGACCATGGCACCGCTCGGCATGGACTTGACGGACTACGCGCCCGACATTGGCCGCGCGTCGTCCGTCAAAATGTGCCGTAGCGTGATGATCAAGGGGCTGGAGGCGCTGACGACCGAGTGCCTGCTGACCGCACGGCACTACGGCGTGGAAGCCGACGTGCTGCGGACGCTGGGCGACACTCTGCCGCACCCGGACTGGCCGGGCTTGGCGCAATACGTCATCAGCCGCACCCTGATCCACGGCAAGCGCCGAGCCGAGGAGATGCGCGAGGTCTCGCGCACAGTGGAAGAGGCCGGGCTGGAGCCACTTATGAGCCGCGCGATCGTCGAGCGGCAGGATTGGGCTTGGCGCCAGGGCGCCGCCATGGGCGAGGCCCGGAACCTGCCAACGCTCAAACCTTTGCTGGACGCGCTTGCGACCGCGCACCGCCTGCTCAAAGCTGCAGAGTGAAGAAGGACGGCCCGGCAAGCGGCGCCAAGGAGGAGACGATCGTGAAGCGCCGCATGCTGCTGGCCGCCGCTCTATCGGCCCCGCCCTCAACCTGGCCCAGCCCGCGCGCGTGCTGCGCTTGATGCCCTATGAAGAACAGAGCTTCGGTTGTCATTTATCCGACGCTAATACCAGGACTCACGTGATCTGACCTCTTGCCCAATCGCGTAGCCCGATGGACATGACGCGCCAGGGCTGGTCGGCCAAGCGGTTCCACGCGTCGCAGCAGTGATCGACGATGGCGTCGTAGGACGCGAACACCCGG
>JANXXW010000276.1 GCA_025350425.1 Rhodospirillales bacterium | reverse complement strand
CCGGGTGTTCGCGTCCTACGACGCCATCGTCGATCACTGCTGCGACGCGTGGAACCGCTTGGCCGACCAGCCCTGGCGCGTCATGTCCATCGGGCTACGCGATTGGGCAAGAGGTCAGATCACGTGAGTCCTGGTATTAGCTGTCGGAGAACTTCAAGGCGGCCACCACCTCATTGCTGGCACGCGAAATCCTCGATCGGGCGATCGCAGCAGCGGCGAACGATGACTGCTATTCGGCTCTCAAGCTGACGCGCCGTATCGTGCGGCATGAGTACTCCGTGCTTGGACGGATCAACAGCCAGATCGGCCCCGAACCATCGGTCGGCTTTGCCGAGCTGCCGACGTCATCCTTATCTCCCACCCCAACGCGTCAGGAGAATTCCTAATGACGACAGCGCGCGGCACCGCACGCGCCTATCAAGCCACCTCCGTACATCGCAGCCTCAAGGAACAGGAGGCCGAGGTTTTTCGACAAGCAAATGCTGGGCTCAAACGGGTACGGCGAGGTAGCACGGTGCTGGCTCGGGTCCGCGCCCTGGCGGACAACGAACGGCTATGGCTTACGCTGATCGGAACGTTGCAGGACCCTGCCAATCGCCTACCCGAGATGCTACGTGGGTCGATTATTTCGGTTGGGATAGCCGTGCAACGGGAAATGCGTGCGAAAGATCCGGATCTCGATTTCCTTATCGACATTAACGAGAACATTGCGATTGGCTTGGCGGGTCCAGCCTAAGTCCCATGTTGATCGACAGCTCCACACTCACCTTGTTTCAACCGCTCACTGGAAGTACGAGCGGGGACATTCTGAATGCGCTGTATAGTTCCAGCACTGTGGACACGAACCCGTTGCAATCGCTGCAAACTGCGGAAGCGGGCAAAGCTGCCGATATTTCGCGAACCGCAGCCGATCCGCAGGTAAAACGCGATCTCGACGCCTTTTCGGCCGCCGTCGCCAAGGCAAAGACGCCTACCGACCTGTTGAGCAATCCGGTTGTGCTCAAAGTGCTGCTTACCGCAAATGGTTTGGGCGATCAGGCAGACTACACGGCACTCGCCCGGAAGGCGCTGCTGTCTGACCCGGCAAAGTCTACGTCGCTCTTCAGCCAACTCACGGACACGCGGTGGAAGCCGGTCGCCGCAACCTATCTCTTCGCCACGAAGGGTCTCACAATACTTCATGCTTCGGGCGTGCTGCCGACCTTGAAGAGGGCCTATGCGGAAGTGCTATGGCGCCAGTCGCTCGATACCGCGACGCCGGGCCTGTCGAACGCGATCAGCTTTCGCGAGCGCGCTTCGACCATCAAATCGGTCGATCAGATCCTGGGCGATCCCACATTGCGGACGGTCGTGACAACTGCTCTTGGGATTCCGCAGGAAATTGCCTTTCAGGATCTCGGCGCCCAGGAGAAGTCGATCTCATCGCGGCTCGACCTCTCGAAGTTCAAAGATCCGCATTTCGTCGATGGTCTGACACAACGCTACCTGCTGGCTGCCCAAGGAAAATCCTCGAGCGCGAAGACCGGCACGTTCGACAGCCTCGCAGTCCAGGCCATGAACCTCGTCGTCTAATCGATTACGGAATTCAAAAAGGAAACTCCGAATGTTCGCGACATTGTTGCGCCAACCACCCGACAGCGCCGTTCTTCTGCATCTCGCCACAGACATGCTCGCCGCCGGCCGCTTGGTGGCCGCGCGCGCAAGCACCAACGCACTTCGCCCGCTGATCGGGGAAGTGGTCGAATTCGCCGAACTCGAGGTCAGGCTGCTTATGAACGAGGGACGCTCCGAGGAAGCGGCGCAATGTCTGGATAGGGCGATTGTGCGTATGCCCGACGCCGTGGCGCTCCGCGTCTGTCGGGCCGAGACGCGTCTGCGCGCCGGCGATGCGCCCGGAGCCGCGTCCGAGGCCGCAGTGGCTGTGACACTCGATCCTGACCATATCGGCGCAAAGGGCGTGCTTGGCATGGCGTTGATCGAAGTCGGATGGCTGCGCGATGCGGCAATCTGCTTGGCCGAGGCCGTGCGCAACGCCCCGGGGCACACGCTATATCGCATGGCGCTCGCCCACGCGCTGGATCGAGACGGCTGCGAAGATGAAGCCGTTGCCGTGCTTGAACAAGGGTTCGCCCATGTTCCGAAAGATCCCTCGCTCAGGATCGCAGCCATTACCGCCGAAATGCGCCGACGGCGGTTTGATCACGCCGAGGCCCTGGCCAGCGCCGCTCGCCGCGAGGGCATCGCGGATGCCTGCGTGTTCGGATTACTCGGCCACGCGTTGTCGAGCCTTGGGAGGCATGAGGAGGCGGCCGAAGCCTACGCCGAAGCATTGAAGCTGGCGCCGGAAGACCCGTATGTTCGCCACCTCGTGACTGCATCCGGCATCTTGCCAAGTGCCAGCCGCGCCCCGGCCGAATATATCGAAACCGTATTCGACGGTTATGCCGACCGGTTCGACGATCATCTGATCTCCCTGGGCTATCGCGTTCCAGGCCTCGTGCGCGCGAAACTGCTGGCCGGGCTGCCAGCCGAGGCCCGAGAGGGAGCATTCGGCCCGATTCTCGATCTTGGTTGCGGCACCGGTCTGATGGCCGTTGTGCTCTCGGACATGCGGTTAGACGGCCTCGTGGGAGTCGATCTGTCGAAGGGGATGCTGGCGCAGGCCAGGACGCGCGGGCTCTATACCGAACTGCATCAACGGGACATTGAGGAGTTCCTTGCACACGACTGCCGCGTTTGGCCAATTATCGTTGCCACCGACGTATTGTGCTACCTGGGGTCGCTTGCGACGCTTTTTGTACTGATCCGTGAACGCCTGACCTCGAAGGGCAGATTTCTGTTCACAGTCGAGAAACGCGTACCCGACGTAAGCGAAGCGAGCCTCGACAACACCGCCGGATGGTCGCTCCATCGGCTCGGGCGCTATGTTCACACTGAGAGTTACATCCAAAGCTGCGCCGCAGAAAGTGGCTTGGCGGTGCACGCCATCGAGCATCACGATATGCGTCTCGAAGCTGGAGCCCCGGTCGCGGGACTTCTCGTCGTCGTTGGGCGCGCAGGCCTTGACGGTTGACCTGATGGCCGCTGGATTCCGGGCTCGCACAACTCGCGAAGGGCCGCCCTGGCGCTCGGCCGTGCTGCACGCGGCTGACCTCCTGCGCGATGGCGATACCGACGGAGCAGCGGAGGCGTTCACGAACATCCTACGGGATGCGCCCTGTTGCACTGACGCACTACTCGGTCTCGCAATATCGGTGGCCCGTTGCGGTGAACTTGGCCGCTCCAAGGATCTCCTGGGTCGCGCTTGCGCGATCGCGCCCGAACGGGCGGAGGTATGGGACGCACTCGGTATAATGCACTCCGGCGACGGCGATCACGCAGCCGCCGAAGCCGCCTATGCCGCCGCGCAACTCCGCGCGCCGGAGATACTTGACATAGCCCTACGGCGGATCGGCTCTGCTCTCGCGGGTGGCACCGCAGATGCGGAGTTGGCCCGGCTTGAGGGCGCCCTCGCACGGGACCCGCTGGACGCAGTCCAACTCACGGCGCGTGGCGCATTGCTGCGCCGCCTCGGACGCCACGCGGAGGCGATCGACCTGCTCCAGGTCGCGACGACATTGGCGCCGGACCTCCCTGGCGCTGCCCTGGAATACGCGGTCGCCGTCACGGATACCGACCCGCCTGCCGTGGCCGAAGCAGCACTCAGGCGCGCGATCGTGCTGGTGCCCGAGCAGAAATCCCTACGCAACAATCTCGCCGTCGTGCTGATGCGGCGGCATGGCTATCGCGAGGCAAAAGAACTTCTAGAAGCGTTGATCGCCGACCAAGGCGAACAACCCGGAACGCTGTGCAACCTCAGCAATACGCTCGTATCGCTCGGTCTGCAGGAGGAGGCACTCGCCGTCGCATACCGGGCAACCGTTATCGCCCCGAACATGCACCTGGCATGGCGCGCCGTCTGCAACGCCCTGGCCTATTCGTCGCATGTGACCGCCGCATCGATGCTCCGCTCCACTTCGCGCGCATCGGAATGCATTATCCGTCAAGACGCGCCGGTATTGCGCCGGACAG
Organism: Rhodospirillales bacterium; assembly: GCA_025350425.1. GTDB lineage: Bacteria > Pseudomonadota > Alphaproteobacteria > Acetobacterales > Acetobacteraceae > JANXTF01. The sequence goes on along the minus strand of JANXXW010000276.1, from coordinate 2,782 downwards.
CGGAGCCTGCCCGCCGGTTGCGGCTTGGCCTGCTCTCGGCGATGCTAAAAACTCATCCTGTTGGATGGCTGACGATCGCCGGCTTCGAGCACCTCGATCCGTCGGCGTTCGAGATTGTGTGCATTGCCCAGGAGCGTTCCGGCGATCCAATCGCACGGCGGTTCCAGGCTGTGGCGGCCGAATGGCATGTCATCGCCGAGGGCGGCACGGACGCGGTGGTGACGCAGGTCCAAGGTCTCGACCTCGACATGCTGATCGACCTCGGCGGCTATGGCGACCGTGGCTGCATGACCGCCTGCGCCCAGCGTCTGGCACCCGTCCAGTTGAAATGGGTAGGAATGCAGAACCACAGCACCGGCCTGCCGGAAATGGACTGGTTCATCAGCGATCGCTGGGAGACGCCGGCCGGTTTCGGTCACGCCTATTCGGAGCGCCTGCTGGCATTGCGTGACGGTTACGTCTGCTACAGCCCGCCCGCCTACGCGCCCGATGTAGCGCCTTGTCCCGCTTTGACCGAGGGTGTGGTCACGTTCGGTTGCTTCAACAACCTCGCGAAGATCACACCGGACGTCCTGGCCAGTTGGTCGCGCATCCTGCTCCGCATCCCGAATTCGAGATTGATCCTGAAAACCCACCAGCTGGGCGATCCCGAAACCTGTGCCCGGCTCGTGGCCGCGTTCGCCACACAAGGCATTGCCCCGCAGCGGATCTGCTTGCGCGGTGGCTCGCCGCATCGGGCCTTGCTCGCCGAATACGGCGACATCGACATCGTGTTCGACCCGTTTCCCTATACCGGCGGCCTCACTACCTGCGAGGCGCTATGGATGGGCGTGCCAACGGTGACCCTCTCGGGGGAGATATTCGCGGCGCGTCATGCCACCAGCCACATGAGCAATGTCGGCCTGCCGGACTGGGTCGCCACCGACCTTGCCGCCTACGAAAACATGGCGGTAGCGCGCGCGTCCGACATCGAGGCGCTCGCAAAGCTCCGGTCGCAGTTGCGGTCCCAAATGTGCGCCAGCCCCCTCTGCGACGGGCCCAGGTTCGGCAACTCTCTCGGCCTGGGACTTCGCGAAGCATGGCGCGCGTGGTGCACTGCAAACACGCCAAGCGACAACCCAGAAACTCAGCTGTCGTAGGAGAGCAACGAACTGAATGGAACGTTGAGCTTGTCGCGGCCATGCAGGAAAGTAAGCTCGATCAGAGCTGCCGCCGCCGGGACCTCGGCTCCCAGCTTTCGCAGCAATGCGATTCCGGCCGCCATCGTGCCGCCCGTGGCGAGCAGGTCGTCTACCACCACCACGCGCTGCCCCGGCTCGATCGCATCGGCCTGCACCTCAAGCCGGTCAGTTCCGTATTCCAACGCATAGTCGAGTGTCACGGTAGCGCCTGGCAGCTTGCCCGGTTTGCGGAGCATGACAAAGCCGCAGCCAAGTTTCAGCGCCAACGGCGCGGCAAGCAGGAAACCTCGCGACTCAATCCCGGCCAGCACATCGGGATGATACGCGCGAACCATCTTCGCGAGTCGTCCCATGGCCACCTGCCAGGCATCCGCATGACGCAGGAGCGTTGAGATGTCATAGAACAGGATACCCGGCTTGGGGAAATCCGGGATTGACCGGATATGATCCTTGAGGTCCATGGCACTATCCTGGGTAAAGTCTCGGCATCTACACGCCCCCTCCCCTGGCGCGCAAGGCCGCCTGAGGTTAACTCCCTTCCCATGCCACGCATCCTCATTGCCACCGTTACGGGCCTGCTCGGGTTCGCGCTTTATGTCGGCGCTGTCCTGGCTCTGGCCGACGTGCTCTATCCAATGCACTGGGCCGCACAAGGAGTGTTCTTCGTCGCCGCCGGAATACTTTGGGTGTTCCCGGCCAAGGCGCTCCTGTACTGGGCCGCCCGCTACAAACCGATTAGACCTTCACGCAAGTGACAGGGTTCTGCCATTGTCGCCAAACGGCGTTCCGCTACGCCAAAATAACGAAGAGTTTCCCTGGGAGGAACATCATATGAAGCGTCGTACACTGTTTGCGGGCGCAGCCGCTTTGGCAGCGGCACCGCTCTCCGTCGCCCGCGCCCAGGATGCCACTCGCACCAAGGTCGTGTTCTGGCACGCCATGACGGGCGCCAACAACGATGAGATCAACCGCATCGCACGCGATTTCAATGCGAGCCAGCCCGAGGTCGAGCTACAGGCGATCTTCAAAGGCAGCTACGCGGACACGCTGACGGCGGCGATCGCAGCTTGGCGCGCCGGGCAAGCGCCGCATGTGGTGCAGATCTTCGAGGTGGGAACCGGCTCCATGCTGGCGGCCGGCCCCGCCGTGAAGCAGGCATGGCAGCTGGCCGAGGAAACCGGCATCAAGATCGACCCGGCCGCCTATATCCCGGCAGTGCGCGGCTATTACAGCCTGCCTGACGGGCGCATGGCCTCGATGCCGCTCAACTCCTCGACCGGCCTCATGTGGTACAACAAGGACGCCTTCGAGATGGCCGGCCTCGATCCCGAGAGCCCGCCGGACACGTGGGACAAACTGGTCGTGGCCGCCCGTGCCTTGAAGGAGAAATGGGCCAAGCCGATTGCGGCCAAGGGCGGCGCGGATGTCATGCCGGTGACTTCGTCGTGGTTCGCCTGGATTCAGCTGGAAGAATTCAGCGCCATCCACAACCTGCCTTTCGCGAGCCTCGCGGACGGCTTCGGCGGCCTCGGGGCCGAGCTGAAATTCAACAGCCCGGCGCATGTGAAGCAACTCGCCCGCCTGCTCGACATGTCGAAGGA
>JANXXW010000307.1 GCA_025350425.1 Rhodospirillales bacterium | reverse complement strand
AGCGCAGGCAGGCGGGGGTTTCACCGGCGGCTCGGTACCATCGACCCAGCCCCAACTGCCTCCCATCGACCGTGAAGCCGATGGACTGATCGGCGACCTGCTCGGGCGTAATCCCGAGGCGCGCTATCGCCTGACGCAACTGGCGGTGGTGCAGGAGCAGGCGCTGGGCCAAGCCCAAAGCCGCATCAACCAGCTCCAAACCGAGTTGCAGCAGGCGCGCCAGGCACCCGCGGCAGCACAAGGAGGCGGGTCGCCCTGGGGCAACGCGGCGCAGCAGCAGCCACAGCAGTCGCAGCAGCCACCGCCGCCTCCGTCGCGCGGATTGTTCGGTAGCTTGTTCGGCGGCGGCTCCGCCCAGCCCCAGCCTCAGCAACAATACCAACAGCCGCAGTATGCGCCCCAGCCGCAATACGCCCCTCAGCAGCAGTACGCCCCCCAAGGTGGCGGCATGTTCCAGCGCGGCGGGTCCGGCTTTCTCGGCTCAGCCCTGACCACGGCGGCCGGAGTGGCCGGTGGGATGGTGGCGGGCAACGCGCTGATGAACATGTTCTCCGGCCATCGTGACAGTTCCACCTTCGGAGGCGGCTTCGGCGGCGAGGGCGGCGGGTTCGGACAGCCCGGCTACGGAGACCAAAGCGGCGGCGGCGGCGGCGGCATGGATCAGTATGACGTCGGCGGTGCATCCAAGGATGCGCCCATGCAGGATGACAAGTTCGCCGGAGGTGGCGGCTACACCGACAATTCCGGCTGGACGACGCCCGATCAGGGCGGCACCGATTCCGGCTGGACTGATAACAGCGGAGGCGGTGGAGACGGCGGCGGCTGGACCGACGACAGCAGCGGCGGCGGTAACGACAGCATCTGACGCGAAGGCTACCCCGCGTCCTCCATCTTCCACCCCGGATGGAAATGCCCATAAACACGCCGGGCCGTCTCGCGAGAGATGCCCGGCGCGTTCTCCAGGTCTTGCAACCCGGCCTGCTTCACGCCCCGGGCCGAGCCGAAATGGTTTAACAGGCTGCGTTTGCGCCCCGGCCCGATGCCGGAGATCTCGTCCAACTCGCTGGTGATCAACGCCTTGCTCCGCCCGGCGCGATGCGTGGTTATGGCGAAGCGGTGCGCCTCGTCGCGCAGGCGCTGCAGAAAGTACAGCACCGGGTCGCGCGACGGCAGTTGGAACGCCGGCATGCCCTCCGAGTGGAACCACTCCCGCCCGGCATCACGGTCCGGCCCCTTGGCGATCGCCACCAGCTTCACGTCATGTGCGCCGATGTCGGCCAGCGCCGTCCGGGCCGCTGAAAGTTGGCCGGCGCCGCCATCGATCAGCACCAGCTCCGGCCAGTTGGGCGGCGGCGCGTCGGGGTCCGGGTTCTCCTTCAAAGCGCGACCGAAGCGGCGTTCCAGCACCTCGCGCATCATCGCGAAGTCGTCGCCCGGCGCCATCGGGCCACGGATGCTGAACTTGCGGTACTGCGACTTGTCGAACCCCTCGCGCCCGGAGACGACCATTACGCCATACGCATGTGTGCCCATGATGTGGCTGTTGTCGTATATCTCGATACGCGTCGGGGGTGCCGACAGTCCAAACAACTCCGCCGTCGCGTCCAGCAGCTTTGCGTTGCCGGCGGTCTCGGCCAGCTTCCGCTCCAGCGCCTCGCGGGCGTTGGTGACGGCGTGCTGCACCACGGCGGCTTTCTCGCCGCGTTTGGGTACCGCGATCTCGATTTTGGCCTGCCGTCCGAACGTCTGTGCCCGGATGGTCAGCGCCTCGGCCACCAGCGCCTGCTCCGCCAATTCGTGGCTGAGCAGCAGCAACGGAGGCGGCGGCTTGTCGTCGTAGAACTGCGCTACAAAGGCGGCGAGCACCTCGCTCGCGTCATCGTTTCGCGCGTGCACCGGGAAAAACGCTCGATTGCCGTTGTTCCGGCTGCCGCGAATGAAGAACACCTGCACGCAGGTCTGTCCCGCCACCTGCCATGCCGCGATCACGTCGGCGTTGGACACCGAGTTGGGGTTGATGACCCCGGTGCCCTGGACGTGCGTCAGCGCCCGAATGCG
>JANXXW010000306.1 GCA_025350425.1 Rhodospirillales bacterium | reverse complement strand
GCGCTGCTGGAGGATTACGTCGAGTTGATCGCCGATCTGTTGAGCACCGGGGGCGAGGCGCGGCCGACCGATATCGCGCGGCGGCTCGGCGTGTCGCACGCGACCGCGATCAAGAATGTGGCGCGGCTGAAGCGGGAAGGGCTGGCGACATCCAAGCCTTATCGTGGGATTTTTCTGACCCACGAGGGCGACGCCCTGGCGCATCGCGTCCGATCCCGCCATCGGCTGGTGGTGGAGGTGCTGTTGGCCTTGGGCGTGCCCGCCGAGGCGGCCGAGCAGGATGCGGAGGGCATTGAACACCATGTCTCCGCGGCCACCCTCACCGCCTTCGATCTATTCCTGAAATGCCCCCGAAAATCTTAACGCGACAGGTTTGGTGACGGGCTGGCGGCACCCCCAGCCGTGCTCCCGCCGAGCGCGCTGGACCCCTCGCGGTTGTTGGGCAGCAGGCTGGTTGGGCCGCCGCTGAACGGGGTGGAGTTTGCGGGACCGGATGAAGGTGTGCCAGGCGACGCGGCGATACGGTCCGGCACGGAGGAGGGAGCGTTGTTCGACACTCCCGGCGGCAAGACCGCAGGCACGGGCGCATCCGTGAACACCCCCGAACGCGCCGGCCCCGTGGCCGCAGTGCCCGCTTGGGGCATCTGCGCCAGCGCCGCAAGCGGCATTCCGATCAAGGTGAGGGCGACCACGAGGTTTTTCACAGCGAATACTCCTCTTCGACCATCAGAACGCGAGGCCGATGGCGCCGTTCCTTTGATCTCCGAGTTGAAACATTCGCGCCACTGCCGCATATGGCCGCCGCAGCATGGAGGCCCACAATGTCTGACACAGTGATCGAACCCACGGTAGAACGTCACGATTTTGGAGCTGAGGTGGGGCGGTTGCTCGATCTGGTGGTCCATTCGCTCTATTCGGAGCGCGAGATATTCCTGCGGGAACTCGTCGCCAACGCCGCTGACGCCACTGACCGGCGCCGCTTCGAGAGCCTCACCGATCCCGCCATCGCCCCCCCGCCAGAAGCCAAGGTCCGTATCGTACCCGACAAGGCCGCCCGCACGCTGACCATCTCGGACGACGGCATCGGCATGAGCCACGAGGACATGGTCTCCAACCTCGGCACCATCGCGCGCTCCGGCAGCCGCATGTTCGGCCAGCAGTTGAAGGCGACCAACCCCGAGGACCGGCCCAGCCTCATCGGCCAATTCGGCGTTGGCTTCTACTCCGCCTTCATGGTGGCCGACCGTGTCGAGGTCACCTCCCGCCGCGCCGGTACGGATGCCGCCTGGACCTGGGCCTCTGACGGCCGCGGCGAGTTCACCATGCAAGCCTCCGCCCGCGAGACCGCCGGCACGGACATCGTGCTCCATATGAAGGCGGACGCCGAGGAATACCTGGAGCCAATGCGCCTCGAGACCGTGGTGCGGAAATGGGCCGACCACGTGACCCTGCCGGTCACCATCTCCCGTGACGGCAAGGACGAGCCGGCCAACGAGGGCACCGCCCTCTGGCGCAAGTCCAAGGCTGAGGTGACCGAGGAGAACTACCACGACTTCTATCGCCACCTGGGCAACTTTGACACGCCCTGGGCCACCCTGCACTGGCGGGCCGAGGGTGCGATGGAATACTCCGCCCTGCTGTTCATCCCCGACATGAAGCCGTTTGACCCGGTGGACAACGATCGAGAAAGCCATTTGCGCCTGCATGTCCGCCGCATGTTCATCACGGCCGACGCCAAGATGCTGCCGCCCTGGTTGCGCTTCGTGCAGGGCGTGGTGGACACGGAAGATCTGCCGCTCAACGTCAGCCGCGAGATGCTGCAAACCACGCCGGTGCTCGCCCGCATCCGCAAGGCTGTCACCAACCGCGTGCTGACCGAACTGAAGTCCAAGGCGAAGGACGCCGCCGACTACGAGAAGTTCTGGGACAATTTCGGGCCGCTCCTGAAGGAGGGCATCTGGGAGAATAACGAGCACCAGAAGGATCTCGCGCCGTTGCTGCGCTTCAAGTCCTCGTCCGCAGAGGGTTGGACATCGTTGCCTGATTATGTCGGCCGCATGAAGCCGGAGCAGGAAGCCATCTACACCCTCACCGGCGACAATGCTGAAAGCCTGGCGCGCTCCGCTCAGTTGGAGGGCTTCCGCGCCCGTGGCATCGAGGTGTTGCTGCTGGCAGACCCCATCGACGCGTTCTGGCCGGATCGGATGGACCGTTTCGAGGAGAAGCCCATCCGCAGCGTCACCCAGGGGGCCGCCGACCTTGCGAAGCTGGCACCGACCGAGGCGCCCGAGGGTGAAGCGCCCGACGTGACCGCCTTGGTCGCGGCGCTCAAGACCGCACTCGGCGAGGATGTCTCGGATGTCCGCACGACTGACCGCCTGGTCGAATCCGCCGTCGTGCTGGGCGCGGGCACTGCGGGGCCGGACCTCCAGATGCAGCGCCTGCTTCGGCGGGCCGGGCGCGAGAGCTTTGCTCCCGCGCCGGTGCTGGAAATCAATCCCCGGCACAAGCTGCTGACAGCACTCGCCGCGCGCGTGGCGGAGGGCACCGATGTCGCCGACGAGGCCCGCACCCTGCTCGATCTCGCGCGGGTGCAGGATGGCGAGTTACCGCGTGACCCCGCCAGTTTCGCCCGGCGGGTGGAACAGGCCCTTGCCTCCGTTCTCGGCCGGGTCGGATGACCGGGCACGAACTGCCGATCCGCGCCCAGGGCGACGCGCGCCCACTCTTCGCGGTTCGCCCGGAGAACCTCGAAGCCACGCTCGCGACCTTTCCAGCCGCATCCGCAACCTTCCTGCGTGACAGCGGCTTCAAGGCCCAGGCACAGCAACTGGCGCTGCTTCCGGGCCCCTCGGGCGTTGCGGGCGCGGTGCTCGGCCTTGGCGCCGACACGTCCCACCATGCTTTCGGCGATCTCGCCTTCCGCCTGCCAGCCGAGACGCTGTGGCGTATCGAACCCGGTGAATTCGGGCGCGAGGATGCGGTGCTCGGCTTCTGCCTCGGCGCCTACCGCTATCGCGGCTTCAAATCCCCCAAACGGGAACCGGCGTTGCTTCTGTGCGACGACAGTCGCGCGATGATCCAGCAGGCCGAGGCGATCTGGATGGTGCGGGACCTCGTGAATACGCCGGCCAACCTGCTCGGCCCGTCCGAACTCGCCGATGCCGCAACCGAGCTTGGCGTGCGCTTCGGCGCCCGCGTGACGCGCTCCGAGGGTACCGCGCTCGACGACGCCTATCCTACCATCGCCGCGGTTGGCAGGGGGTCCGCTCGGCCTCCGGTCGTGCTCTCCTTCGAATGGCGTGGCGGTGGCGCGGACGATTCCAGCCCGCTCGTTTCGCTGTGCGGCAAAGGTGTATGTTTCGATACCGGCGGCTACGACCTGAAGCCTTCTTCCGGCATGTTGCGGATGAAGAAGGACATGGCCGGAGCGGCGAACGTGCTCGGGCTCGCGCACATGATCATGGCAGCTGACCTTCCGCTGCGCCTCGTGGTCCGCGTGGGCTGCGTGGAAAACAGCGTGTCCGGCACCGCCATGCGTCCACTCGACGTGCTTCGTACCCGCAAGGGCCTGACTGTCGAAGTCGGCAACACCGACGCCGAGGGACGCCTCGTCCTGTGCGACCTCCTCGACG
>JANXXW010000285.1 GCA_025350425.1 Rhodospirillales bacterium | reverse complement strand
GTGATCGAGGCGCGCGACGTGACGAAATTGTCCGTGGCCACCAAGGCGCTTGATCGCGTTCTGCTGTGGAACTGGTACGTGGTTCCCAACTGGCATATACAAAGTTTCAACGCCGCGTTCTGGGATCGCTTCGGCCACCCTGCCCAGCCTGTTCGCACTGGTATCGCCTTCGATAGTTGGTGGGTCGATGCCAAGCTCGCCGCCGCCACCGATGCCGCGCGCCGCTCCGGCCTGTAGACCGCAGCGATGGCCGCTTATCTGCTACGGCGACTGTTGCTGGTGATTCCCACGCTGTTTGGCATCATCGCGATCAACTTCGTCGTGGTGCAATTCGCGCCAGGCGGTCCTGTCGAGCAGATGATGGCGGAGTTGAGGGGCAAGGGCGGCACCACGATGGAGCGCGTGAGCGGCGGCGGCTCCGAGGTGTCCACGCCGGGCGACTATCGGGGCGCACGCGGGCTTGATCCTGTCCTGGTCGAAAATATCAAGAAGATGTTCGGTTTCGACAAACCCGCCCCCGAGCGCTTTTTCCTGATGTTGCGGGATTATCTCACGTTTAACTTTGGCAATAGTTTCTTCCGTGGCCAAACCGTCATTCGGCTGGTGCTGGACAAGATGCCGGTTTCGATCTCGCTCGGCCTCTGGTCGACCCTGCTTATCTACCTGGTATCGATCCCGCTTGGCATCTCGAAGGCGGTCCGCGACGGCACCCGGTTCGACGTGGTGACCAGCGCCGCCGTGCTCGTGGGCTACGCCATTCCCGGCTTCCTGTTCGCAATTCTGCTCATCGTCCTTTTTGCCGGTGGCAGCTTTGTGACATGGTTCCCGCTGCGAGGACTGTCCAGCCAGGGTTCGGAGCACTGGACGTGGCCCGCGCGTATCGCGGACTATCTCTGGCACATCGTACTGCCCACTGTGGCCCTGGTGGTCGGCGGCTTCGCCAGCCTGACCATCCTGACCAAGAACTGCTTCCTGGAGGAAATCCGCAAACAATACGTGGTCACAGCCCGCGCCAAGGGTGCGACCGAGATGCGTATCCTGTATCGCCACGTATTTCGTAACGCGATGCTGCTGATAATTGCGGGATTTCCCGCGGCGTTCATCGGCATTCTGTTCTCGTCGTCGCTGCTGGTCGAAATCGTCTTCTCGCTCGATGGCCTCGGCCTGCTCGGCTTCGAATCGGCGATACGGCGCGACTATCCCGTGGTGTTCGGGACGCTTTACATGTTCACGCTGCTCGGGCTGCTCATGCAAATCGTAGGAGACATCATGTATACCTTGGTCGATCCTCGCATAGACTTCACTTCCAGTAAGTGATGCGCGTATCCCCGCTAAACCGTCGGCGCCTGAAGGTTTTCCGCGCTCATTCGCGTGGCTATTGGTCGATGTGGATATTTCTCGTGCTTTTTGGCTTCAGCCTTTTCGCCGAGTTTATCGCCAACGACCGCCCTTTGCTGATCCACTTCAACGACCACTGGTTCTTTCCCGTGCTGACGGATTACAGCGAGGACACATTCGGCTCCGATATGATGCCGCTCGAGGCCGATTACAGCGATCCCACGCTCCGCGCCGCCATCAATGCAAAAGGCTGGATGGTCTGGCCGCCGGTGCATTACTCCTATAATTCTGTGGTGAAGAATTTGCCCGTGCCGGCGCCGGCACCGCCTTCGTGGAAAAATCCTCTCGGCACCGACGATCAGGCAAGGGACGTGCTGGCGCGCGTGATCTACGGCTTCCGGATCTCCGTGCTGTTCGGCTTCACACTCACCATCATCAGTTCCGTGATCGGCGTTACGGCCGGCGCGGTGCAGGGCTTCTACGGTGGGCTTACCGACCTGCTGTTCCAGCGTTTCATTGAAGTCTGGTCGGGGATGCCACAGATCTATCTTCTCATCATCCTTGGCAGTGTCATCACGCCGAGCTTTTGGGTATTGCTGATCTTTTTGTTGCTGTTCAGTTGGATGAGCCTGACAGGCGTGGTGCGCGCCGAATTCCTGCGCGGACGCAATCTCGACTATGTACGAGCGGCACGAGCGCTCGGCGTTTCAGACGTCATCATTATGTGGCGCCACATTTTGCCTAACGCGATGGTGGCGACCCTGACTTTTCTTCCATTCACCTTGTCAGGGTCTGTCACCATACTTTCCACTCTCGACTTCCTCGGCTTTGGCCTGCCGCCAGGTTCGGCCTCGCTCGGGGAGCTGATTTCGCAAGGCAAGAACAACATGCAGGCGCCGTGGCTTGGGATCACCGCTTTCTTGGTTCTTGGCACCATACTCACGTTGCTGATCTTCGTCGGCGAGGCGGTCCGCGACGCGTTTGATCCGCGGAGAATGCCGAAATGAGCCTCGTTGAAGTGGAGAACCTATCGGTTTCGTTCGGAAGCAAATGCGTGCTGCGCGAAGTCTCGTTCACGCTAGATCGCGGTGAAACGCTCGCGCTGGTCGGTGAAAGTGGCTCCGGCAAATCGATGACAGCCCTATCGCTACTCCAACTACTGCCGCCGCACGGCGTTTCGACAGGACGTGTCGTGCTGGACGGACAAAGCGTGATCGGTGCCTCCTCGCAGGCATTGCGACGGCTGCGTGGCGGCGTCGCGGGGATGATCTTCCAGGAGCCGATGACCAGCCTCAACCCGCTCAAGAAAATCGGGCGCCAGATCAGCGAAGCGGTGGAGTTGCACAATCCCGCACCCCTGCCGATCATGCGGAAGCGGGTGGTGGCCGTTTTGGCCGAAGCTGGTTTCGCCGACGCCGAGCATCGGTTGGACGCCTATCCTCACCAGCTATCCGGTGGCCAAAGGCAACGCGTGATGATCGCGATGGCGCTGGCCAACAACCCAGCCTTGCTGATCGCTGACGAGCCCACCACGGCCCTGGATGTGACGATCCAGGCCCAGATCCTGCAACTGCTGGCGGCTGAAAAGGCGGCACGGGGCTTGGCCCTGCTGCTCATCAGCCACGACCTTGCTATCGTCAAACGCTTCGCTGATCGGGTCTGCGTCATGAAGGACGGCCGTATCGTCGAGGCTGGCACGGTAAAGAGCGTTTTCGGCGACCCGCAACATGCCTACACCAAGCTATTATTGGGCGCCGAGCCGCGCGGACGCCCAGCGCCGGTACGCGCGGACGCCAAGATGCTGGTGGAGGCCCGCGACATGCGGGTGCATTTTCCTATCCGGCGTGGCCTCATGCGCCGGACAGTCGGCCATGTGCGCGCTGTGGACGGCATCACCATCCTGGTGCGAGAGGGCGAAACCGTCGGGCTTGTCGGCGAGAGTGGATCGGGCAAGTCAACGGCGGGCTTCGGCCTGTTACGCCTGGAAGCCGCTGAGGGACACATCGTGTTCGAGGGCCAGGACTTGGCCAAACTTGAACCACGGGTCCGGCGAAAACTGCGGGCGCGGGCTCAGATCGTGTTCCAGGACCCGTTCGGTAGCCTCTCCCCCCGACTCAATGTCGGAGAAATCGTCGCCGAAGGGCTGAGGGTTCACGAGCCCGAACTGTCCCGCGCCCAACGCAACGCGCGCGTGGAAGAAGTGCTGAACGAGGTCGGTCTTCCCGAGGGCTGCTCGGAACACTATCCCCATGAATTCAGCGGCGGCCAGCGGCAAAGGGTGGCTATCGCGCGGGCGATGGTACTTCGGCCCCGCTTCGTCGTGCTGGACGAGCCCACCAGCGCCCTCGACATGTCAGTGCAGGCGCAGATCGTCTCGCTGCTGCGTCGCCTGCAACGCGACCACGATCTCGGCTATCTTTTCATCAGCCACGACCTGAAAGTCGTCCGCGCCCTGGCCCATCGCGTAATGGTGTTGCGCCGGGGAAAGATAGTGGAGGAGGGTCCGGCGGATGAAATCTTCTCCAATCCGCGTGAAGATTATACCAAAGCCCTGATGGCGGCGGCGTTTTCGCTACAAGCCGACGAAAGTGGTGCCGTCTCGATTTAGGCGCCTACTTCGGCGAAAAATCCACCGGTCGCATCATGCGATTTTCCTGCGTCAGGATCAGGCCACGTTCGGCGGAGATGGCCAAGTATTTCTGCCACTCCGGATCGGCAGTCATCGCGGCCCGGCGTGTTTCGCGATCAGCCTGGCTGTCATAGCCCCACAGATGCACGATCTGGTTCAGTTGCCCCTCGATCGTGGTGTACCAACCAACGCAATTTCCAAGAATGCGAGATTGTATCGGCCAGCCGTGCTCGCGATACAATTCAAGGAACTCGGCAAGCTTGCCTGTGCGAACGGTGTAGATTCGGAGATCTACAATCATGTAGCGCGCCCCTGTTAATCGAGTTCAATCAGAGTTCCGGCTGGCGATACCGTAGGAATGGACGATCGCGCACTGCGCCACTGTATCTGACCCGGTGCATGGCAAGTAGGACAGGCAGCCGCCCAATGGAGCTGCGCCGTTCCGCAGGCGTCGCATCGCCACACCGGATCAGACTCGGCCGCCGCAGCGTGGCGTAGCGCGTCGTGCTGGGCAGCACGGCCTGCTTCGGTATCACCGCGCTCCTCTGCCTCCAGATCGGCGAGCAGGAGCCAAACACGTCGCTGCGTGAGACCCGCCTGCCTTGCGGCCTCCGCATGACGACGGGCCTCGCCGGTCAGGCCTGCTTCGAGACACATGCGGGCAAGCAAGAAGCGGCTTTCAGGGTGATTTGCGTTGTCCGCCACAAACCGACCGGCTTCCTTCACACGCGAGAGCGTGTCGTCGGTGCGGGCGAGTGCCATCGCGGCCAAGGCGGGCTGCGGCGAGGCAACCCATGCGCGGCGCAGTACCTCCTGCGCGCGGGCTTCCTTTCCGGCCGCGCGCAACCGAACCGCATATGCCAAGGCGGCCGGGGCGAAACCCGGATCTTCCTTCGATGCGCGCTTGGCCAGCCGCAACGCCTCGTCGGGGTTGGCTTCAGCTTCGGCAGCGGCAGTGGCGTAAGCGACATGCGGCGCCCCTGGTCCCGCGAGCAGCAGCGCCTGCGACCAATTGCCGGTCCGGACGGCCAGAAGAGTGCGTTCCTCGCGCAGCCATGCGGCGCCGGGGCGAACTTCCTCGGCACGGTGAGCGAGGATTGCGGCCTCGGCCCAGTCCTGGCGCTCCATCGCCTGACGGAACAGGCCACGCAAGCCGAGGAAAGCCGCATCCGAACGGGCCGCCATCACACGGTAAAGCTCGGTGGCCTCCGATTCTGAACCCGCAAGGCGACCGGACTCAGCGGATAGAAGTAAGGTCTGCGGCGTATCTCCGAGCAGGCGACGCGCTCGCTTGGCTTCGCGCCTTGCCTCGCCCTGATCGCCCGAGGCAAGCGCCACGAGAGTACGAGACACGGCCAAGTCGCCACCGTCACGACGCTGGCGGGTGCGCCAGCGTCGCATCCGGCCGGGCAGAAAGACCAGCAGCGCGAGCATTCGGAGCACCGCGTAGATCACGACGACTAGGATGATCAAACCCAGGGTGGCAACCGGCGTCGTGGTCTCGATGGTGTAGCCGGCGATGGTTGCCGCGAAATGGCCGGTGAGGCCAGCAATCCACCACGCGATCGCGACCGCGATGGCCGCGACGACGATAATGCCGAGAATGCGCCGCATCAGCCGCGAGCCATACCGGCCAGGGCTGCACGAGCCTCGACCAGCGCTTGCGCCTGATCGCGCCAGTCGGCTATCGCCTCTGCCGCCGGGCCATCGAGATCGCCCAACGCGGATACCGCGCCGGCGAGATCCCCGGCATCCAGCCGCTCACGCGCACGGCCGATGGTTTCAGCGGCGGGCGCGCCGATGAGCACCTTGTCCCCTTGGCGTATCGTGACCAACGAGCGGGCGTTCTGCCACATGCGCTGTCCGACGTTCTCGCCCTCGGTGGAAGGCTTGCTCGCGGACACCGCCCGCGCGGCGGCGTCGGGGAATGCAAGACGCAGGGCCGCCTCGGTGGGCGGCTTGGCACGGCTGAAACGAGATAGCGCCGGCGGTATGCCTGGTATGTCGCCAAGCGGCTGACCGGCAGCCAATGCCGCCTGCGCTGCCTGAAGGCTGGCAGCACGGGCTTCCCGCTCGGTGTTGCGCGCTGCATCCGCCTGCGTCCGCGCCAGTCGCGTCTGCAATTCACTCATCTGTAGCGCAATGGCGGGGTCTATTGCGGGCACCACCGGCCGTTGCTCAAGCGTCGCGATACGGGATTCGAGCGGGCGAAGATCGACCGGAGGCGTCGGTGCGGGTGGGGCGGGGAGGGTCGGAGGAGGGCGTTGCTCCAATGTCGCGAGGCGCTGCGTGAGGACACGAACCTGACCTTCCAGCCCGGCGAACGCGGCCGGATCGACGCCGGCCTGTTGGGCGGCGACTCGCTGTTCGTCACGCCACAGCAGACCGAGCAAAACCGCCAACACCAGGAATCCCACGGCGCACAGCACCGGAAGCACGCCGCGTCCCGTGCGGGCCGGCGCAACCTCGACCACAGGGGGATCAGGCATCGCGGGTTCGATGAAATCGTGGGCGGAAGGCGGGGGCGGTATCGTTTCGCTCATGGTAGCTGGGCCAACAATTCGTCCTGGTTCGGCTTTGATGCAACACGGATACGCCACCACGGCAAGGGGGTGAGCGCCTCCGCGGCGATACTGGAAATGGCGATCGCGGTCACGTTCTCGACTGCTTCGGTGGACATGTCATAACGGAACAACGCGATAAATCTCCGTGCGGTCGCAGGCGAGAAAAAAAGTGCTGCCGCGACCGTTCCGCGCGCAAGTTCCTGACGGGCGGCTTCCGGCAACCGGGCTGCGGCGCGTGCGACGTACACCTCCCGCCGCATAATTTCGAAGCCGGACCCGGCCAGCGTCGAGGCCAACAGGTCGGGCGCGTTGCGGGCGCAGACATGCAGCAACACGCCCCGTGGCGGCACGCACGTCTTCATCACGAGGGCGGCCAACGCCAGCGCATCGCCGGAAGCGCTGTGGGTCAAGCTGAAACCGAGGTCTCGCGCACGGGCCGCGGTCGCATCCCCCACGGCGAGAAGCGGCAGGCGGGTGTAGGCGGGGGGCAGCATGGTCAGGGCGTTGGCGCTGGTGACCAACACCGCCTGGATATCTTCCGCAGGAGGCAAGTCGACATCAATACGGTCGATCTCGGCGACGGGCGCAAACACTGGACGCCAGCCGCGTGCCTGGAGGCGCGATGCGGTGTCGGCCGCCGCCTCGGCAGGCCGTGTGACGAGGACGCCGTCGGCAGAGCCGTTGCGCTGGCCGCTAGCCAAAGATGTCGCGGGGGCTGTCGGCCAGCAGGCTGGCGCCGAGTTCGGCGCCGATGCGGGCGGCATCCTCGCGCGCGCCGTGCAGGCTGCGCTTGAGCAGGAAGCTGCCGTCGGCGCGAGCCACCAGTCCGGTCAGGTGCAGCCGCCCATCGGGAAGCAGCCGCGCATGGCCGCCGATCGGCGTGCGGCAGGAGCCATCCAGTTGGCGCAGCATAGCGCGCTCGGCGGTGGCCACGGAGAGCGCCACCGGGTCCTCGATTCCCGCCAGCATGGCGCGCAGTTCGGTATCATCCGCCCTCACGGTCACGCCGACGATGCCCTGGCAGGCCGACGGCACCATCGCATCAGGGTCGATCACCACCGAAGCCTCGTCGGCAAGGTCCAGCCGGCGCAGTCCAGCATAAGCGAGTACGATCGCGGAATACTCGCTGCGCTTGACGCGATCGAGCCGGGTTTGCACGTTGCCACGGATAGTTTGGATGACGAGATCCGGGCGGGCGTGCAGCAGTTGCGCCTGGCGCCGTAGCGAACTGGTGCCGATGGTGGCGCCGGCTGCGAGCGCCGCGTAGGGATCGCCCGGGTCCGGTTCGGCGCAATCGGGGCCAAACACCAGCACGTCACGCGCATCCTCCCGCTTCAGCGTGCAGGCGAGCACGATGCCCTCGGGCAACTCGGTCTCCAGATCTTTCAGACTGTGTACGGCGAAATCGATGCGCCGATCTGCCAGCGCCTCATGGATCTCCTTGGCGAACAGGCCCTTGCCGCCAATATCGGCCAATCGCTCGCCGGTCGCCTGGGTAGCGTCGCCGGTGGTGCGGATCGCATGTTCCTGGAAGACCGACTGGTCACCGAACAGTGGCATCCGCAGGACCGGGCAGAACCGCGTCAGCATCTCGAGAAAATGTCGGGTCTGAACCAGCGCGAGCGGCGATCCTCGCGTCCCGACACGCAAAGGCAGAGCGCGCGCATGGGGGCGGATCTGCAAACGCATCGGGGTTGCCTTGTTCGGGACGGAGGACATTGGTTCCGCTGGGGAGAGCAAGCGTGCTCCGGGGTGGTCGGATATCATATGCGTGTCCTAGAACTTGGCTTGGACATTGGAAAGATCGGTGATGCAGGGCGGCTATTTTTTACGCAGGCCCATACTTGGGATCGAAACGTCCTGCGACGAGACTGCCGCCGCCGTGCTATCGCCGGATGGCGCCATTCTGGCCGAGGCGCTGCTCAGCCAGCGCGAGCACGCGGCCTTTGGTGGCGTGGTGCCTGAAATTGCCGCACGCGCCCATCTGGCGCATCTGCCGGGCATGGTGGCGGATGTGCTTGCGCGCGCTGGCTTACAGCCATCCGAACTGGGCGCGGTGGCCGCGACCAGCGGGCCGGGACTGATCGGCGGGCTGATCGTGGGATCGGGGTTCGGCAAGGGAATGGCGATGGCGCATGACCTGCCGTTCGTGGCCGCCAACCACCTCGAGGCGCACGCGCTGACGGCCAGGCTGCCCGGTCTGGTCGAGGGCGGCGCACCTTTTCCCTATCTGCTGCTGCTGGTTTCGGGCGGACATTGCCAATTGGTAGCCGTCGAAGGCGTGGGCCGGTATCGCCAGCTTGGGGCCACCATCGACGACGCGGTGGGCGAGGCGTTCGACAAGGTGGGTAAGCTGATGGGGCTCGGCTGGCCCGGCGGACCCGCGCTCGAGCGGCTGGCGATGCAAGGCGACCCGGCGCGCTACGCCCTGCCCCGCCCGATGCACGGCCGCCCCGGCTGCGACTTCAGCTTTTCTGGCCTGAAAACCGCCGTGGCACAGCTGGTCGGGACGTTCCCGGCGGGTGCCTTGCCGGTCCAGGTCGCAGCCGATATCGCCGCCTCGTTCCAGCGCGCGGCGGCGGATTGCCTCGCCGACCGCGCCGATCACGCGATGCGGGATTTCGAGGCGCCCGAAAAGCTGCTGGTCGTGTCGGGCGGCGTGGCGGCCAACGCCACCGTACGGGCGGCGCTCGGCATCGCCGCCGCACGCCGCGGCTTCCGGCTCGTGGCACCACCGATCCGCCTATGCACGGACAACGCCGTGATGATCGCGTGGACCGGGATCGAGCGGCTGCGGCTTGGACTTGCCGACGAACTCGATCACGCGCCGCGCCCGCGCTGGCCCCTACGGGAGCTGGCCGGCGCCCCATGAATTATCGTCATGCCTTCCACGCCGGCAATTTTGCCGACTGTTTCAAGCACGCGTTGCTGGTCCGGCTGTTCGCAGCCATGCAACGTAAGTCCGCCAGCGTGTTCGTGCTCGACACCCACGCCGGCATCGGCCGCTACGACCTGGCGGGCGACGAAGCGACCCGGACCGGGGAGTGGCGCAGCGGGATTGCCCGCCTGCTGGGCCAGAACAACCCGGAACTCGGCGAGTACCTGGCACTAGTGCGCGCGGATGGAAGCGACGC
>JANXXW010000275.1 GCA_025350425.1 Rhodospirillales bacterium | reverse complement strand
GCCCTACCGCGAGACCGAGTTTGCCATCGAACAGGCACGCGCCGCAGGGGCGCTCGCGGTGGAAATGGAGGCGGCGGCACTTTATGCCTTCGCCAAAGCTCTCGCGCGGCCGGTCCTCTGCTTCGCGCACGTGACGAACCGCATGGCCCAGACCGAGGGCGATTTCGAAAAGGGCGAAGGGGATGGCTCAGTCGATGCTCTCGCGGTCATCGCGGCCACCGCGCGCGGCTGGCGAGCCCTGCCCATCCGAAATAAGGAATTGGACCATGCGTAACACGCCAAGCGCATTGTTATTGCTTGCCATGCTCGTCCTCGGGGCGGGATATGCAGCGGCGCAACCAGCGCCCAAGCCGACGATCGACCATGCCTGGGCGCGCGCAACGGTCGCGGCGGTCAAAACCGGGGCCGCCTACCTCACGATTACGGCGCATGGTGCGCCCGATAAGCTGGTGTCCGCCAGCACCCCGGTCGCGGAGCGGGCCGAACTACACGAGACCCAGCGAGACGGCGATATCATGAAGATGCGACCCGTGGAGAGCCTCGATATCGCTGGCACGGCAAAGGTCGTTCTGGCGCCGAGCGGTCTCCATTTGATGCTGATCGGTTTGAAGCAGCCCCTCGTGCCGGGTCAGCATTTTCCGCTTTCGCTAACGTTCCAGAATGCGGGCACGGTCGAAACCGAAATCGTGGTCGAACGCGCGGGTGCTGCCGGCCCGATGGATATGGATCATGGGATGCCCGGCATGATGCCGGCCACCAAACCGTAAGCGGGCCGGGATGCGTTAACCTCGGGCCGACAGGAAGCCCACCAGTCGCTCCGCTTCCGCCACGATCGGGTCGGCCAGCACCGCCGCCCGCGCAGCGCCGTCGCGCAGCACCGCGTCGATAGAGGCGGGGTCGTCGAGCCACCGTTTCGTCTCGGCCGCGATCGGGGCCAGCTTCTCGACCAGCAACACGGTGAGCGCTTCCTTGAACTTGCCGAAGCCCTCGCCGCCATGGTCGCGCAGCACGCCGGCATGGTCGGTGTCGGTAAAGGCGGCGTAGATACCGATCAGGTTGCGCGCCTCGGGGCGGCCTTCCAGGCCTTGCATGTCGTCCGGCAGCGGCTCGGGGTCGGTTTTGGCGCGGCGGATCTTCAGCGCGATGGTGTCCGCATCGTCGCTGAGGTTGATGCGCGACTGGTCGGACGGGTCAGACTTGGCCATCTTCTTCGTCCCGTCGCGCAGACTCATCACACGGGCCGCCGGACCCAGGATGAGTGGTTCGATATGGGGAAAGAACTCCACCCCGTAGTCGTGATTGAACTTCTGGGCGATGTCGTTGGCGAGTTCCACGTGCTGCCGCTGGTCCTCGCCCACCGGCACGCGGGTGGCGTGGTAGGCCAGGATGTCGGCGGCCATCAGACTGGGGTAGACATAGAGCGCGGCCGAAACGTTCTCGCGATCCTTGCCGGCCTTGTCCTTGAACTGTGTCATGCGGTTCAGCCAACCCAACCGGGTCACGCTGAAGAAGATCCAGGCTAGGCGCGCGTGGGCGGACACGGCGGATTGGTTGAACAGGATGTGCGCCTTGGGGTCGATGCCGCAAGCCAGAAGTGAGGCGGTCATCTCGCGCGTCTGGCGCATCAGGTCGGCCGGCTGTTGCCATTGGGTGATGGCATGAAGATCGACCACACAGTAAATGCACTCGTGATCCGCCTGGAGCGCCGCCCAGTTTCGCATGGCGCCGAGATAGTTGCCGAGCGTGGGAATGCCGGATGGCTGGATGCCGGAGAAAATGCGCTGCATGGGGTTCCGCCTTGAGAGGCCGGCGTTGTCGGGCGATTTCCCTCACCCGTCAATTATCACGCGGGCTTCGCTCGTCTGCGCCGCAACAAGATGCCGGCCGCGTCGCGCAGGCTGAAGGCGTGCAGAATTTCGCCGGTCGCGCCGTAGGCGAGAAGGCCGCAGCCGATCATCGCGGCGAGGCCGATCTGCCGCATTCCGGGAAAATGCAGGCTCAGGAACAGCGGCATGGCGAGGCGCTGGAACGCAACCAGGACGACCGCCATGCAGCAGGCCGCCAGCAACATACGCGGCACGCGCCCCATCAGGCGGGCATCGATCACCAACTGCCCACGGCGGTGCAGCACGACGGCCAATGCCAGGGCGTTCACCCATGAAGAGATGCTGGAGGCCAGCGGCGGCCCGAGATGCTGCAGCGGCCGCATCAGCGCCACGTTCAGCGCCAGATTCAAGGCCACTGCCGTCAACCCGATCCGTACCGGCGTGGCGGTGTCGGAGCGCGAAAAGAACGCGGGCACCAGCACCTTCACCAGCACGAAGGCGGGCAGGCCGGTGGCGAAGGCGACCAGCGCCTGGCCGGACAACACCACCGCTTTCTCGGTGAAGGCGCCATGGCCGAACAGCGCGCCGATGATCGCCTCGCTCGATACCATGAGCGCGAGCGCCGCCGGCAAGGTCAGCATCAGGGCGAACTCGATGGCGCGGTTAAGGGTGGCCACCGCCTCGTTGCCCTGCCCACCCGAAATCTGTCGTGAGAGCGCGGGCAGAATGGCGGTGCCGACCGCGGTGCCGATGATCCCGAGCGGCAACTGATTCACCCGCTCGGCGAAATACAGCACCGTGACGATACCCGGCGCGAGCAGGCTGGCGATGATCGAGTCCACCAGGGAATTGAGCTGCACCACTCCGGCCCCCAGCAACCCGGGAGCCATGCGCCGAAGCAGCCCGCGCATGCGCGGCGTCATGCGCGGCCGGGGAATATGCAGCCGCAGTCCCGCCCGCCGTACCGCCCAGGCGACCAGGAACACCTGCACCACGCCCGAGAGAGAGACGCCCCAGGCCAGTGCGTGGCCGGCCGTGGGAACCAGCCCGAGCAAGCCGACCATGCAGCCGATGGACACCACGTTGTAGACCACCTGGGAGGCCGCCGCCGCGCCGAAACGCTCCATTCCGTTCAGCACGCCCGATAGCAGGGCCGTGATGCAGATCAGCGGCATGTACGGAAAGGTGATGCGCGCGAGATCGACCGCGAGGGCAAACTTGGCGGGATTGTCGCCGAAGCCAGGTGCCACGACCCGCATGACCGAAGGCATGAACCACTCGGCCAGGACGGTAATGCCGACCAGCCAGAATGCCAGCGCGGCGATCGCCTCCTCGGCGAAGTTCCGGGCCGATTCCTGGCCTTCGGACACGAGCAGGCCGGAGAACGCGGGCACGAAGGCGGCATTGAACGCGCCCTCGCCGAACAGGCGCCGGAACAGGTTGGGCAACTTGTTTGCGATGACGAAAGCGTCGGCAACTTCTCCGGCGCCGAGCAGCGCGGCGATCAGAGAATCCCGCAGCAGCCCGAGGACGCG
>JANXXW010000235.1 GCA_025350425.1 Rhodospirillales bacterium | reverse complement strand
CGAGCGCCGGGGCGGCGCTGGCCGGCGCCACGATCCTCGCCAACCTCTCCGGTAGCCCGATCACGATCGGCCGGGCCGACACCCGCCGTCTGCTGTGCCAATCGGCCTCCGCCCGCTGCCTTGCCGCCTATATCTACGCCGCCGCCGGCAGCGGAGAGAGCACCACCGATGTCGCCTGGGACGGTCAGGTGATGGTGTTCGAGAACGGCGTATGCCGCGCCGAGGCGGACCGCTTTCCCGAAGCGGCGCAGATGGCAGTAGCCGACATCGACCTAGACCTGTTGCGGCAGGAGCGGATGCGGATGGGCACCTTCGACGACAACCGCCGCACCCACGCCGCCCGTATTGACGCGTTCCGCCGCGTGGCCTTCCGGCTCGATCCACCGGCAGGCGACATCGGGTTGGAGCGCCACGTCGAGCGTTTCCCGTTCGTGCCGGCCGATCCCGTGCGGCTCGAACAGGATTGCTACGAAGCCTATAATATTCAGGTCGCAGGTCTCGTGCAGAGGCTTCGCACGACTGGTATCAAGCGCGTTGTGATCGGCGTTTCCGGCGGGCTCGATTCCACCCACGCGCTGATCGTGGCCGCCCGCGCGTTCGATAGCCTGAAGTTGCCGCGCGAAAATATCCTGGCGTTCACCCTCCCCGGCTTCGCCACCAGCGATTTCACCAAGGGCAACGCCTGGCGCCTGATGGACAGGATCGGTGCTACCGCACGCGAACTCGATATCCGTCCCGCCGCGACCCAGATGCTCGGCGACCTCCAACACTCGTTCAGTCGCGGCGAGAAACTGTATGATATCACTTTTGAGAACGTGCAGGCCGGACTGCGGACCGACTACCTGTTCCGGCTAGCCAATCAGCACGACGCTTTCGTTCTCGGGACCGGCGATTTGTCGGAGTTGGCGCTGGGTTGGTGCACCTACGGGGTGGGCGACCAGATGTCGCATTACAACGTCAACTCGGGCGTTCCCAAGACGCTGATCCAGCACCTGCTTCGCTGGGTGATCACCTCGAGGCAATTTTCCGACGAGGTCGCGACCACGCTCGACGCCATTCTGGCCACGGAGATTTCGCCCGAGTTGGTGCCGGTCGAACCGGGCGCCCCGCCGCAGAGCACGGAAGCAAAGATCGGCCCCTACGAGTTGCAGGATTTCAACCTGTTCTACACGCTGCGATACGGCTTCCGCCCCTCCAAGATCGCCTTCCTCGCGCTGCACGCCTGGAGGAACGCCGATGAAGGTTTGTGGCCGCCAGGCTTCCCGGTCGAACGGAGGCGCGAATACGCCCTGCCCGCGATCCGCCATTGGCTCGAACTGTTCCTGCGCCGGTTCTTCGCGTTCAGCCAATTCAAGCGCTCTGCCATGCCCAACGGGCCCAAGGTTTCTGCCGGCGGATCGCTGTCCCCGCGCGGCGACTGGCGCGCGCCGTCCGACGGAAACGCGACGGCGTGGCTTGCGGAACTAGACCGGGTGCCGCTCGATTAACTCGCAATGACGATCCGGCCGATCACTCGCGCCGAACTGCCAGTCGCAACGGTGGAGCTCGCGCGCTATCTGCTGGGCAAGATCATCGTGCGTGAGTTGCCGGAGGGCGAAGCTAGCGGTCGCGTGGTCGAAACCGAGGCCTATCCGCCCGGTGATGCCGCCTTGCACGCCTATCGCGGCATCACGGCGCGCAACCGATCGTTGTTCAAGCAGCACGGCCACGCCTACGTGTATCTCTGCTACGGCGTCTCGCAAATGCTCAATGTCAGCAGCGAGGCCGACGGGATCGGCGCCGGGGTGCTGTTTCGAGCCATTGAACCACTGGTTGGCGTGGCGCACATGATGGCACGCCGTGGAACGACGCGTCTGCTGGACGTGGCGCGAGGTCCGGGACGGCTGACCCAGGCGCTCGGCATTGCACGGCCACTCGATGGGCTCGATCTTTGCGAAGCTGGACCGATTTACCTCGCTACCGACGACACCTGTGCCAGCGAGATCGGGATCAGCGAGATCGGGATCAGCACGCGGATAGGGATCACGCGCGACGCCGACCGGCCACTACGCTTTTTCGTCAGCGGCAACCGCCATGTCAGCGGGCCCGGCAAGCTGAACCGGTAAGTTCAGCTTTCAACCCTCGGGGGGCACAGGCGAAATCGGAATGTCCCGGTCTTCGAGCAAAGGTTGATCCAAACTTCCGTTCGGTTGGCTATCGTCCTCGCCCTGATCGTTGTTCTGGTCGTTGTTGTGATCGTTATTCTGGTCGGCATCGCCCCGCTCATTCCCCGCCTCGTTGCTGAAGCGGCGCGGCTGATGGCCGTTGCCCTGGTAATTGTTGGGCTGGCCACCGGATTGGCTGGCTTGGCTCTGGGCCTGTTGTTGCTGCGCCTGCTGCATGGCGTTCAGGATACGAAAGTAATGTTCCGCATGCTGGAAGTAGCTCTCCGCCATCACCCGGTCACCCGAGCCGGAAGCGTCGCGCCCGAGTTGCAGATACTTCTCGAATAATTGCTGGGCCGTGCCGCGAATTCGTAGATCGGGGCCGCTGCTGTCGAACACATGGTTGCGGTTCATCGGAATATTGGCAGCCGTGGAATGATGGCGAATCGCGCCACCGCCCCCGCCACCGCCTCCACCGCCGCCCTGGCCGCCACCGCGATTGTTGCGGCCGCGCATACGTTTTATGTTCATGCGAAATCTTGCTTCATACGAATGCCGTCCGTTACATGTGTGCGGATCGCAAGGGTCGGCCCATACACTTGATCAAACGCAGGGATTGGGCCGAAGCACCGAAGCAAGCCCAAGTTTTGGCTCGCCTAACCGCAAGAGTAATCTACCCTCCCTTGCCCGTCATGCCAAACGCTTTTTTCCACCAGGGCTGAGCACGATGGCTCGCAAGTGTCCGCCCAGGTCGGGCCGTATCGCCTCGACCCGCATTCCAGCCTGTTCAGCGAGTGTGCCCACCGCTGCCGCTTGGCCTGCCCCAAGCTCCAGGAACGCCCTGCCACCGGGCACCAGCAACGCCGGTAATCGTTCCAAAATCGCGCGATACGCATCGAGGCCGTCGCTGCCGCCATCGAGCGCCAGGCGTGGCTCATGCCGGGCCACCTCTGGCATGAGGCCGGCTATATCTCCGGTTTCGATATACGGCGGATTGGACATCACGAGGTCAAAGCGGCCGGCCAGCGCATCGCCCCACCGTCCCACTAGCAACGCGGCCCGGCCCGCCAAACCGCACTCCCTCGCGTTCATCAATGCCACCAACGCAGCATCCTGGGAGATATCAACACCCACGCCGGCAGCTTCCGTGAACTCGCTCAACGCTGCGAGCAGAAGGCAGCCGGAGCCGGTGCCGAGATCAAGTATGCGTCTTACCCGACCCCGGTCTGGAAATGCCTCCAACGCCGCCTCAATCAATGTCTCGCTGTCGGCGCGCGGGATCAGGGTCGCCGGTGTGACAGCGAGGTCCAGTGTCCAGAACCCCTGACGCCCGAGGATGTAGGCCATCGGTTCGTGGGCCACGCGGCGCGCAAGTAAAGCCTCCAGGCCATCGGCCTCGATCGCCTGGTCCCTATCAACCAATGACGATGGCGGCCGGTCCAAGGCATGGGCCAGCAACAGCCGCGCCTCATGCTGGGCGCCGTCGATACCGGCCTCTACCAGTGCCTCGACCGTCCGGCGCAGGGCGGCGCCGACGGTTTCCCTCATTCCTCGGCGGCGAGCCGGGCCGCCTGGTCCTCGGCCGTCAGGGCGTCCACAAACTCGTCCAGTTCACCGGTCATCACCCGCTCGATCGCATACAGCGTCTTGCCGATCCGATGGTCCGACACACGCCCTTGCGGGAAGTTGTACGTGCGGATGCGCTCGCTGCGGTCGCCGGTGCCGACCTGGGAGCGGCGATCGGCAGCGCGGGTCGCGTGCAGCATCGTCCGCTGCTTCTCGTAGATGCGGGCGCGCAGGATCTTCATCGCTTTCGCCTTGTTCTTGTGCTGGCTGCGCTCCTCCTGCATCGCCACCACAGTGCCGGTCGGCAGATGGGTAATCCGCACGGCACTCTCGGTTTTGTTGACGTGCTGCCCGCCCGCGCCGGACGCGCGGTAGACGTCGATGCGAAGGTCGCCCTCGTCGATCTCGACATCCACCTCCTCGGCCTCCGGCAGCACCGCCACGGTCACGGTCGAGGTATGGATGCGGCCCTGGCTTTCAGTTGCGGGCACACGCTGCACCCGATGGACCCCGGACTCATACTTGAAGCGCGCGAATACCGAGCGCCCGGTGATCTCAGCGATGCCACCCTTCATGCCGCCGATCCCGGTATCATCGTATTCCATCACCTCGAACCGCCAACCATGCAGGGCTGCAAATTTCTGGTACATCGCGAATAATTCAGCAGCAAACAACGCCGCCTCATCACCACCGGCGGCCGGGCGGATCTCAAGGATCGCGGAACGCTCATCCGCTTCGTCCTTTGGCAGCAACGCCAACCGGATCGAATGCTGTAAGGCCGGGATGCGGTCTTTCAGCTCGAACAACTCCGACTCCGCCAACTCCCGCATCTCAGGGTCGCCAAGCATCGCCTGTGCGTCACTGGCACTCTGCTCGGCCGCACGCAGTTCATCGACGCGCGCGACGATCGGCTCGATCTCAGACAGTTCGCGGCTGGCCTTGACGAACGCCTCACCGCCGATTTCGGCACTGAGCATGGCGCGCAGCTCCTCCGCGCGGGCCACGATGCGGTCGAGTTTCCAGTCCAGGCTCATGTCAGGCGGATCTCATCGAAAATGCGCCGCGATCTCGCCAAGCGCCACCTCGGCTTGGTCTCCCGTGTCGAGGTTCTTCACCTGCGCGACACCCCGCGCGACCTCCGCGTCTCCCAGGATCACCGCCGCACGTGCGCCTGTCTTGCTTGCGCGCTCCATGCGGCGCTTGAGGTTGCCGCGATAGCCGATCTCGGCGCGCAGCCCCGCATGGCGTAACGACTGCAACACGTCGAGCGCCGCCGCTTCGGCCGCATCCCCCACGGGCACTACAACGATGCCGCGCGGTGCGGGACGGTCCTCGGTCAGAAGCATCGACAAACGCTCGATCCCCGCCGCCCAGCCGACTGCCGGGGTCGGCGGGCCACCCATTTCCTCGACCAGGCCGTCATACCGCCCGCCGGCCATGACCGTGCCCTGCGCCCCAAGGCGCGTGGTCACGAACTCGAATGCGGTATGGCTGTAGTAGTCAAGGCCACGCACGATGCGGGGATTCTCGCGGAATGGCACACCGAACCGGCCGAGGTGATCCATCAAACGCATGTAGAACCCAGCGGCAGCCTCCGTCAGGTAAGGGCCGATGGTCGGCGCGTCCGTCACGATCCGGCGGTCCGCCTCGTCCTTGCTGTCAAGGATACGCATCGGGTTGCGCACCAGCCGATCCTGGCTTTCCTGGCTCAACGCCTCCTTGTGCGCGGAGAAATACGCGACCAGCGCGGCACGGTAGGCATCCCGGCTCTCGCGGTCGCCCAGCGTGTTCACCTCCAGCGTGACGCCCTCGGATATTCCCAAGGCCACCTGGATGTCCCATCCGCAGGCGATCACCTCGGCATCAGCCAACGGCTCGGACGGGCCAATCAGTTCTGCACCGATCTGATGGAACTGCCGGTATCTGCCCTTCTGCGGGCGTTCGTACCGAAACATCGGTCCAGCGTAGAACACCTTGATTGGCAAGGATTGTGTGAGCCCGTTGGACACCAGCGCACGGCACACGCCGGCCGTGCCTTCCGGCCTCAGGGTGACATCTTCACCGCCGCGATCGGTGAAGCGGTACATCTCCTTGGTCACGACGTCCGACGTGTCGCCGAGAGTACGGGCGAATACGCGCGTATCCTCGAAGATCGGCGTCGCCCATTCGTCGAACCCATACGTGGCCGCCACGTCGCGCGCGGTGTCGACCACGTGCTTGTAGCGTCGGTGATCCTCGCCGATCAGGTCGCGTGTGCCGCGAACGGCTTGCAAGGCAGTCAACGCGATCGAACCCTACTCGGCGGCTTCCAGCACGCGCGCCTTCTCAGCCTGGATCTCGGCCACCTTCGCCTCGACCAGCGCAATCACGTGCTCGACCATCTCACCCGCCGCGATGGTGTGGTCGGTCTTGCCGGCGTGATAAACCATGTGCCGTCCCGCCCCACCACCGGTTACGCCGAGGTCGGTCATCAACGCCTCGCCCGGCCCATTCACCACGCAGCCGATGATGGACAAGGTCAGCGGCGTCTCAATATGCGCCAGTCGTTCCTCGATGATCCCAACGGTCTCGATCACGTTGAAACCCTGTCGCGCGCAGGACGGGCACGAGATGATCTTCACGCCGCGATGACGGATGCCGAGGGTCTTCAGCATTTCCCAGCCGACCAGCACCTCCTCCTCCGGTTCGGCCGACAACGACACTCGGATCGTGTCGCCGATACCAGCCCAAAGTAGGTTGCCCAGCCCGATGGCCGATTTCACCGTGCCGGCGCGCTTGCTGCCCGCCTCGGTTATGCCGATGTGCAGCGGACAGTCGATCTGCTCGGCGAGTTGCTGATAGGCGGCGACCGCCATGAACACGTCGGATGCCTTCACGCTGATCTTGAACTCGTGAAAGTCATGATCCTGCAGGATTTTAGCGTGCTCCAGCGCGCTCTCGACCAGCGCCTCCGGGTTGGGCTCGCCATACTTCTCCAGCAGATGCCGCTCCAGCGAACCGGCGTTGACGCCGATACGCATTGAGCAGCCGTGGTCGCGCGCGGCCTGGATGACTTCCCGCACGCGTTCTGGGCTGCCGATGTTGCCGGGGTTGATCCGCAGGCAGGCGACACCGCTCTGGGCGGCCTCGATGGCACGGCGATAATGGAAATGGATGTCGGCCACGATCGGCACGCGCACCTGGCGCACGATCTCCTTCAGCGCCAACGCGCTCTCGCGGTCGGGCGCGGAGACGCGGACGATATCGACGCCAGCCTTCTCGGCTCGCTGTATCTGCGCAACCGTGGCCGCCACGTCGGTCGTCAACGTGTTGGTCATGGTTTGCACGGTGATTGGCGCATCGCCACCCACCGCGACAGAGCCGACATGGATCTGACGCGACTTGCGGCGCTCGATGTGTTGATACGGACGATAGCTGCTCATGGGAACCTGCTCATGGACATTGTTTCCGACATATAGGGTGTTTGCCCGATTGCCCCCGGTTCGCGCAAACGCGGCATCCGCGTAGGGGCCATATCACCGCCGTGGTGGGGCCAGGTTCCGCAGCGTTTCGGGGTCGAGCGGGATATCCCGGCGGATCGCGCCGTCGGTCCCGAGTGATGGCGCGGGATTTCCGTCCACTACCAGATCGGTCCGGCCCGCGTTCGCGGTGGTGAACAAAAGCTGTGGCTTCAGGGGCACCGGCCATGTCTCCCCGGCGCGCATCACTTTGTTGAGCAGCACCGGCCCGTGCTTTTCGCGGACCAGCATCCAGGTATCGGTCCGGGCTCGGATGACGATGCGCGTGCCCGGCGGCACAGGTTCGACGACCGGCGCAGGTGGACCGTATTGTGGCGGAGCCACGGGCGCTGGAACCGGATTGGGTGCCGCGACAGCCGCGAGGCTGGTCGGATCGATCGTGATCGCAGGAATGGTAACGGGAAGGGAACGCGTCTCAGCCAGAGGCGCCAGCCGTGCCGGCACCTCGGCCACCGGCTGCGGAGCGAGCGGACCGTTTCCGGACATCCTGTACCAACCGGCATAGGCGCCCACCACGACCACCACGCCGAGCAGGATCAGGGCACCGGTTGGAATGCCACGCTCGGGTACGGGCGCCGGAAAGGACAACTCCGGCTTGCGATTTACATCGGCGGCCTCGGCGCGGAAACGCCGTGCGATCTCGTCGGGATCGAGCCCGACCGCCTGTGCGTAGGTGCGCAGGAAACCAACCGCGTAGGCGTTGCCAGGCAGCGCCTCGACGCGGCCATCCTCGATTGCCTCGAGAAACGGCAGGCGGATACGCAGATGCGCCGCGAGGTCGGGCAGGTTCCAGCCAAGCCGCTGGCGCGCCGCCCGCAGATCGGACCCGACGCGCGATGATGCTCCCGCGTGGTTGTCAGCAGGATCGGACGACGGATCGCCATGAGAGGTCAGACTGAATCCGGGGATTCGCAAAACGGAGGTTCCAAGCCGGATGTGGGAGTGCGCCGGCAACGCAGCCGAGCTGTGTGCTCCTGCGAAACGGCTTCTAGACCCAGGTAGGGGCGTTGCCAATCTATGCCGCGACCGCGCGCGACGAACGCCAATACTTTGGGCCTACACGGAATGCCCATGCTCACGCGCCCAAGCAGCGATCGGCTCGCGCAGGCTGGCGGCATTGCCCGGGGTGCGTCGCACGGCGGCGAGTACCGCGCGGAACGCCGGCAGGTCGAGGTCGGCAAGCATGGCCTTGATCGGCAGCACAGCCGTCGCGGGCATGGAAAGTTTGGTGATGCCGAGTCCCACCAGCGTCATGGCTTCCAAGGGCTGGGAGGCCGCCTCGCCGCACACGGAAAGGGTGACATTCGCCTCGTCGGCGAGGCGGCATAGATTGGCGAAGATATCCAGCACCGGGGGCGAAAGCACATCGTAACGGCCGGCAAGTGCTGGGCTGCCGCGATCGGCGGCGAATAGGAACTGCATAAGGTCGTTGGTGCCGACCGAGATGAAATCCACCTCGCGCAGCAGCTCCGGGAGTTGCCACAGCAACGCCGGCACCTCCAGCATCGTGCCGACCGACAGCATTGAGGGCACCGGTCGGACGCGGGCCGCCTCGGCCATCAGCAATGCCTTGGCGGCGCGGAACTCGGCCACGGTCGCCACCATCGGGAACATCACCGACAGCGGCCTTCCGCCAGCCGCCAGCAACAGCGCGCGCAACTGGCGTCGCAGCAGAACCGGACGGTCGAGCCCGATCCGGAGCGAGCGCCAGCCCATTGCGGGATTGTCCTCGTCCAGCTGTTCGCTGCCCGGCAGCAGCTTGTCGCCACCGAGATCAAGCGTGCGGAACAGCACGGGCAGTCCGTCCGCGGCGTCAAGCACCCGGGAATACACTGCCGCCTGCTCGGGTCCGTCCACGATGACCCCGCGCGCCAGCATGGCGATTTCGGTGCGGAACAGGCCAATGCCCTCTGCCCCCGTCTTGGCGAGTTGCGCCAGTTCGAGAGTGAGGCCCACGTTCAGCATCAGACTGACCTTGGTGCCGTCGCGCGTGACCGAGGGTTTGTCGCGCAGCATGGCGTAGCCGGCCTGGCGGGCGTTGCGCGTCTCGATCGCGTGTTCGTAAACCTGTAGCAAATCTCGCTTGGGCCGCAGGATCACCTGATCCTCATCGGCGTCCAGGATCGCACAATTGCCGTCCTCGGCGGTGTCCAGGATACCGCGCGCGCCGCCCAGGGTCGGTAGGCCGAGCGCGCGAGCCAGGATGACCGCATGGGCGCCGGGGCTTCCCTCCTCGATCACAACGCCGCCGATGCCGCGCGCGTGCCAATCCAGCAACTCGGCCGGCCCCAGGCGGCGGGCCAGCAGGATGGCGCCCGCCGGCACCGGCTCGGGCGCCTTGCCACCGCTCTCGTCGAGCGAGGCGAGCAGACGATTGGCGAGATCCTCGAGGTCGGCCATGCGCTCGCGCAGGTATGGGTCGGTAAAGCGGCGCATACGGTCGCGCAACTCGCCGGCGACGCGCTGCACGCCAGCTTCGGCCGAAAGCCCACCACGAATCGCCTCGTTGACACGCTTCAGCCACCCGGTGTCGGCGGCCACCAGGCGATAGGCTTCGAGGATTTCACGCGGTGCGTCGCCGGCCGGCAACTGCGCCTCGATCAGTTCGTCGATGCCGCGCTGCATATGTTCGACGGCGCGCGCGAGGCGTGCCTGCTCCGCGACAGGGTCGTCGGCAAGCAGACGGCGTGGGACCGCGCTGTTGCCGTGCAGCACCACCGGTCCGACCGCCAGACCCGGTGCCAGGCGGCTGCCCGGGAAATGCCGGGTCATCGTCGCGGCAGCCCCCTCTGCCGCGCCGTCGCTGGCACCCAGCGTCGCCAGGCTTTCGGCGATCAGCATGGCGACCGTCTCCAGCACCTCGACCTCTTCGGCGTCATAGCGGCGAGGAGTTCGGTTCTGGACCGCGACGACGCCAAGCGTGCGGCCAGCACGGCGCACAGGAACGGCCAGCAGGGAAGCGTAGACGTCCTCCCCGGTCTCGGCGCGATAGACGAAGGCCGGGTGGTTCTGCGCGTCGGCGAGGTTCATCTCGTTGCCTTGGGCCGCTACGAGACCTACGATTCCCTCGCCGACCCGTAGCCGCGTGTGGCCCACCGCCTCGTGGTGAAGGCCCTCGGTGGCCACCAGTTCCAGCAGGTCGCCAGGGCGCATGGCGTAGATCGAACAGACCTCGCTGACCAGTTCAGCCGCGACCAGACGAACCATGTCCGGTAACGGCGCGGTGTCACGGGCCATCAGGTCGCGCAGCTTCGCGAGCAGTCTGCGCGGGGCAGTCGGCATCAGTTTCGCCGCGCGAGCGCGTCCCTCGCCTGCCCCAGGAGTTCGGCGATGATATCAGCCGTCTTCTGTACGGAGGTCACCATGCCGACCGACTGGCCGGCCATGACCGAACCCTGCTCCACGTCACCGTCGATCACGGCGCGGCGGAGTGCCCCGGCCCAGAAATGCTCGATCGCGAGCTGGGCCGCCTCACGGGTGAGTTCACCGGCCTGGAAACGCCTGAGCGTGACCGCCTGCATATCGGCGAAGTTCTTGGTGCCGGCGTTGACCAGGCCGCGCACGGGGATGACCGGGAAACGTTCGTCCAGTTGAACCGAAGAAAGCGCGTCGCGGGCATTGGCGCGGATGAAAGCCTGCTTGAATGCCGGATGGGCGATGCTTTCCTCGGACGCCGCGAACCGGGTGCCGAGTTGTGCGCCGGACGCGCCCATCTCGAGGTAGGCCAGGATCGCATCGCCCCGGCCGAGCCCACCGGCGACGAACACCGGGACGTCGCGGATGTAGGGTAGAATCTCTTGCGCCAGCACGGTCAGCGACACCGGACCGATATGGCCACCAGCCTCGGAGCCTTCTATCACGATGGCATCGGCCCCAGAGCGTACGAGGCGCTTGGCCAACACGAAGGCCGGCGCAAAGCAGATCAGCTTGACCCCGCCATCCTTCACCGCGCGCACCGCAGCCCCCGGTGGAATGCCGCCCGCCAGCACGACGTGGGTGACGCCTGCCGAGAGGCACACCTGTACCAGCGCGTCCAGTTGGGGGTGCATGGTGATGAGGTTCACCCCGAACGGTCTTGTGGTCATCGCCTTGGTGCCGGCGATCTCGGCCGCGAGTTGGACCGGGTTCATGGACCCGCAGGCGATCACGCCGAAGCCGCCCGCATTGGAGATGGCCGCCACCAGGTGGCGATCGCTCACCCAGCTCATGGCGCCTCCCATGATGGCGTACTGGCAGCCGAGGAACGTAGTTCCACGCTCCCAGAGGCGGTCGAGGGTCAGCCCGGCAGCGACAACGTCAAGCGGCATCGAGGCCATACGCCGTATGCAGGGCCCGGACCGCGAGTTCGGTGTACTCGGCGCCGATCAGGACACTGACCTTGATTTCGCTGGTCGAAATGACCTGTATGTTGATGCCTTTGGCCGCCAGGGCCGAAAACATGGTGTTGGCAACGCCGGTATGGCTCCGCATTCCGACTCCGACGACGCTGATCTTGGCCACATCGGGGTCCGAGAGGATCTCCGCCCAGCCGATGCTCGCCCGATGTTCGTCCATGATGGCGCGGGCGCGCGGAAGGTCGGTGCGGCCTATGGTGAAAGTCATGTCAGTGGTCCCGTCGGCGGACATGTTCTGCACGATCATATCCACGTTGACCCCGGCGCCCGAAAGCGGCCCGAAGATCGCGGCGGCGATGCCGGGCCGGTCGGGCACCCGACGCACGGTGATCTTCGCCTCGTCGCGAGAATACGCGATACCCGACACAATCTCTTTTTCCACGATCTCGTCCTCATCAACGACCAGGGTCCCAGGCAAGTCCGTGAAGCTGGACAGGACCTGAACCCGAACCCTCTCCTTCATCGCCAGTTCGACGCTGCGAGGGTGGAGCACTTTGGCACCCACGGAGGCGAGTTCCAGCATCTCCTCATACGCGATCTTATCCAGCTTGCGTGCCCTGGCAACGATTCGCGGATCGGTAGTGTAGATACCGTCCACATCGGTGTAAATATCACACCGATCGGCGTGGATCGCCGCCGCCAGCGCCACGGCCGACGTGTCAGACCCGCCACGGCCCAGCGTGGTGACGCGGTTGCGTGGACCGATGCCCTGGAAACCCGCGACCACAGGCACCTGCCCCGCCTGCATCCGAGCGATCAGGTCGCCGCCCTCGATGCCCTCGATCCGGGCGCGGCCATGCGCGTCGTCGGTCAGCAACGGAAGCTGCCAGCCCTGCCAGGACCGCGCATCCACGCCGATCTCCTGCAAGGCGATCGCGGTCAGCCCGGCGGTGACCTGCTCGCCGGTCGCGACCACGGCGTCGTATTCACGCGCATCATAGAGCGAAGCGAGACCCTGGACGTAGCCGACCAACTGGTTGGTGACCCCGGCCATGGCGGAGACCACGAC
>JANXXW010000163.1 GCA_025350425.1 Rhodospirillales bacterium | reverse complement strand
CGGCATCAACCTTGAAGACATCAAGGCGCCGGAATGTTTCATCATAGAGGAACGCCTGCGCGAGCTCATGGACATTCCCGTGTTCCACGACGATCAGCACGGCACCGCGATTATTTCCGCCGCCGGCATGATCAACGCCATTCACC
Source organism: Rhodospirillales bacterium (assembly GCA_025350425.1). Taxonomy (GTDB): domain Bacteria; phylum Pseudomonadota; class Alphaproteobacteria; order Acetobacterales; family Acetobacteraceae; genus JANXTF01. Next base: position 4,228 of record JANXXW010000163.1, on the reverse strand, counting down.
TGACGGGCCGCGACATCAAGACCACGAAGCTCGTTTGCAACGGCGCCGGCGCCGCCGGCATCGCCTGCCTGGAGCTGCTCGAAGCGATCGGCTTCAAGCACGACAACCTGATCCTCTGCGACACCAAGGGCGTGATCTATCAGGGCCGCACCGAGGGCATGAACCAGTGGAAGTCGGCGCACGCGGTCAACACCCCGGCGCGGACGCTGGCCGACGCCATGAAGGGCGCCGACGTGTTCTACGGCCTGTCGGCCAAGGGCGCGGTGACCAAGGACATGGTCGCCTCGATGGCGTCTGCGAGGGTGCGCGCGTTGGTGGCGATGGCGTGGCCGGATTTCCACTGGTTCATGCCCTCGGTGCGGCCCTGGTAGACCTCGCCCTTGGTGTCGCAGAGGGTAACGTGCTCGGGGCGCATCCCCATCGCCTTCAGCAGTTCGACGCAGGCGATGGCGGCGGCACCGGCGCCGTTGACGACGAGCTTGGTGTCCTGAAGGTTCCGGCCCGTGAGGTGGCAGGCGTTGATGAGGCCGGCGGCGGCGACGATGGCGGTGCCGTGCTGGTCGTCATGGAACACGGGGATGTCCATCAGCTCGCGCAGGCGCTGCTCGATGATGAAGCACTCCGGCGCCTTGATGTCCTCAAGGTTGATGCCGCCGAAGCTGGGGCCGAGAAAACGCACGCAGTTGACGAATTGGTCCACGTCCTCGGTGTCGACGCAGAGGTCGATGCCGTCCACATCGGCGAAGCGCTTGAACAGCGCGACCTTGCCCTCCATCACCGGCTTGCTGGCCAACGCGCCGAGATTGCCCAGGCCGAGCACGGCGGTGCCGTTGGAGACGACGGCCACCATGTTGCCCTTGGTGGTGTAATCGTAGGCGAGATCGTGGTCGCGATGGATGTGCAGGCAAGGTTCGGCAACACCTGGGGAGTAGGCGAGCGACAGATCCCGCGCCGTGGTGAGCGGCTTGGTGATGCGGATTTCGAGTTTGCCGGGCCGCCCCATGGCGTGCATCGCCAGCGCCTCCTCGCCGGAAACGCGAGCGGTGCGTGAGTCGGTGGTGCCGTCAGCCATTATTGATATCCTCCCGTAAGCGAGCGCGGATGGTGAACCGGGCCGGCGGATGGAGCAAGAAGGGGTGTGATCGATCGGCGTTCGCGCCGTTCGCCCATTTTGGTCCAATCCGGCCGCAGTCGCCCCGAAGCCGGCGCACCACTCGGCTTAATAGTAAACCGTAACGGTCGCTCCAAGCTTTACTTGTCCAGGTGATCATCGAAGAAGGCGGCAATCTCCCCGAATGCCTCCTTGGTCTCGGGGGCCGTGTCGTCCCGGGCATATTCGGCGTGGGACTGGCCCTCGTAGACCTGCAGCGATGCCTCGACACCGGCCTCGCGCAGCTTGCGATGCACGCGCACGGTGTTGCTCAGCAGCAGGTCGCGCGTCCCGGAGGTCAGGATCGTGGGCGGGAAGCCGTGCATGTCACCGTAGACCGGCGAGAGCATGGGGTCGGCGAGATCGTGTCCGTTGGCGTAGAATTTCGCGGCGGCATCGCAGAAGCCGTTCGGCGAGACGAGCACGTTGTCGAGCATCGCGTTGGTGTTGAAGCTGTCTCCGACGTTGGTGACGTCCGACATCGGCGTGCCTGGCGCGATGGCGGCGGGGAGTGGCAGCCCGTCCTGTTTGGCCCGCAGGATCATCTCCAAGGTCAGCGCGCCCCCGGCTGACGTGCCAAAGATGGCCATTTTCTTTGGGTTCGCCATGGTCACGGCCACCTTCCAAACCGCCATCGCGTCGTCCAGCGCGGCCGGGAAATAGGCTTCGGGCGGCATGCGGTAATCGACCGAGATAACCTTGAAGTGGCCGAACCCGGCCATGAGGATCGCTTCCGATGTCGCCGCCTCGCCTGGGCTGAGCAGGTAGCAGCCGCCGTGGACGTGGACCAGCAGCCGATCTTTGTTTTCGGGCGGGATCACGTCCGGGGTCACGATGAAAACATGCACTCCGGCAATCGTGCTGGATTCGACCTTGACGTGCAGGCGTTCCCGCATGGCGGGCAGCATGCGGATCGTTGCCGCCGCGCCAGCCGCCGCCGTGGCGCGCCATTCCTCACCGGATTTCGGCAGCACGTCCCACCCGGTACGTAACGGGGCGGCGATGATGGCCTGCATCTGTGGGCTGACGGTGAGTGGCACCGGGACTGACCGGGCGGGCAGGTCGCGCGGGGCAAGCGCGGTTTGCGCACGCACGCCAGTCGCCCCCAGGGCCGCCAGCATGGTGAGCGATAACAGGACCGTACCGTGTTGGTTCATCCGCTGTCCTTTTTGATTTGCGCCTATCCAACAACACCCCGCCGCCAGCGGCAAGGCGGGTCGCGCGACAACCGGCGCTAGCGGCGGCTGCGTGCGGGCGCTAGGCGAGCAGGCGTCTTGCTTCGAGCGAGTCGGCCGCGATCTGGGCGCGGAGTTCGTCAAGCCCCCCGAACTTGCGTTCGGCGCGCAGGAAAGCGTGCAAGACGATGTCGATGACGCTGCCGTAGATGTCGCGATCGAACTCGAACAGGTGGACCTCGACCCGGCTTTCGATGCCGGCGTTCACCGTGGGGCGGCGGCCGATATTGGCGACCCCGTTCACCTTTTCTCCACCCGGCAGTGCGACAGTGACGGCATAGACGCCGCGTGCGGGCTCGAGATGTCGGCCCAATGCGACGTTGGCGGTGGGAAAGCCGATGGTGCGGCCTAGCGCATCGCCATGGGCCACCTCTCCGCGAATGGACCACGGGCGGCCAAGCAGGTCGGTGGCACGTTCGGGGTAGCCGTCCTGGAGGGCGCGACGGATGCGGGTGGAGGAGATCGGGCCGCCGCGATCGGCCAATGGAGGAACGATGGTGAAGCCGATGCCGAGCGCCTCGGCCCGTTCGGCGAGCAACGTGACGTCCCCGCCTCGGCGGTAGCCGAACGCGAAGTCCGGGCCGCATACGACGTGGCTGGCGCCCAGGCCGGTATGCAGAACGTCGGTGACGAAATTATCGGCGGACATCATGCTGAAGGCACGGTCGAACGGAAGTTCGTACTCCAGGGAGACGCCGTGGGCGGCCAAGGCTTCGGCGCGGACGGCCGGTAGCATCAGGTGGAAGGCGGGGTCATCCGGGCGGAACAGCTCGCGCGGATGCGGCTCGAAGGTGAGCACCGCACGAGGCGCATCCGGCCGCGCGCCATGGGCGGCCGCCAGCACTTCGACGTGTCCGAGGTGCACGCCGTCGAAATTGCCCAGCGCCACGGAGGCGTGGCGGGCTTCGGGTGGGCAGTCGCGCCAGTCGTGAAAGATCCGCATCAGGTTGAAGGTGGCATCACCGTGGCCTCGCCGTCTATGACCACGCGGCCGCCGACGGTGCAGGTGGTCTTCAGCGTGACGCGCTGCTTGGCCGGATCGAGCGCCGTGACCTCAACGGTGGCGGTAACGGTGTCGCCGATTTTCACCGGGGCGCGGAAGTGCAGGGTCTGGCCCACGTAGATGGTGCCGTGGCCTGGCAGCTGCGTGCCGAGCACGGCGCTGATCAGGCCGGCGGAAAGCATCCCGTGGGCGATGCGCTCGCCGAACTGACTGGCCGCCGCAACTTCGGCGTTGAGGTGGACCGGGTTGGTGTCGGTGCTCACGGCGGCAAACATCAGGATGTCCGCCTCGGTGATGGTCTTGCCGACGCTCGCGGTCTGGCCGAGATGAAGCTGCTCGAAAGTCATGCGGCGATCCTGGCGGGGGTGGGGGCGCTGCGTACCAGAGCGTCGTATTCGCGGACAAGCAATTCGGTCATGGGCCCGGGATTGTAATGCGTCATACCTATCTGCCGTACGGGGGTTACCTCGGCGGCGGTCCCGGTCAGGAAAACCTCGGTTGCGGAGGCCATCTCGTCGGGCAGAATCACCCGTTCCACGACAGGAATCTGATGTTTTTGGGCAAGTCCGATCACCGTCCGGCGGGTAATTCCGTCCAGGAAGCAATCCGGAATCGGCGTATGCAGTTCGCCGCCAAAATTGAAGAAGATGTTGGCCCCGGTCGCCTCGGACACCTGATCCCGCCAATCCAGCATCAGTGCGTCATCGAACCCCTCCGCCTCGGCCGCATGTCTCGCCATGGTGCCGATCATATACAACCCGGCTGCCTTGCTGGCCGTGGGCGCGGTTTGCGGATGCGGACGCTTCCATGTCGCCATGCCCAGCCGAACGCCCTTCATGC
>JANXXW010000148.1 GCA_025350425.1 Rhodospirillales bacterium | reverse complement strand
ATCCAGCACTGGCCAGTCCCGCACCAGATGCTGCCCCGGCGGTAATCGTTCTTCCTCCGGTCGCGTCGTGCGTCCAGTCAGGAAGCGTCCCTCGCGCGCCCAGCGCTGCTTGGTGACGGTCAACTTCGTGTTCTCGTCCATATCGGCACTATCCGCCCGATGCGGCAACGTCTCAAGGGATGACGGCGCGTCCAGCCTGTGGTGTTCTCTCGCCAAATGCCAGGAGACGAGTGATGCATCTCACCCATACCGCGAGCGGCGTGTTCCCCATCGCCCCCACCCCGTTCATGCCCGATGGCCGGATCGACACCGCCTCCATCGACCGCCTGATTGAGCGTTACCTCGCGTGCGGCGCCAACGGCGTGACCGTCCTCGGCATCATGGGGGAGGCTCCGAAGCTCGCTCCCGAGGAGTCGCTCGACATCGCCGCCCGCTTCATTCGCGGCATGGGTGACGCACAGACCATCGTCGGCGTTTCCGCCCCGGGGTTCGCCGCCATGCGCTCGCTCGCCCGATCGGTCATGGACATGGGCGCCGCCGGCGTCATGATCGCCCCGCCGCCGCATCTGCGCACCGATGACGAGATCGCCACCTATTTTGCCCAGGCGGTCGAGGCCATCGGCACCGACGTGCCCTGGGTGTTGCAGGACTACCCGCTCACCCTCACCGTGGTCATGACGCCGGCCGTCATCCGCCGCATCGTCACGGACAATCCTTCCTGCGTCATGCTCAAGCACGAGGACTGGCCCGGCCTCGACAAGATCTCCACCCTCCGTGCCTTCCAGGCCGACGGCTCGTTGCGTCCCATTTCGATCCTCACCGGCAACGGCGGCCTGTTCCTCGACTTCGAGATGGAGCGCGGCGCCGATGGCGCGATGACCGGCTACGCCTTCCCCGAAATGCTGTCCGATATGGTCCGCCTGAGCGCCGCCGGCCACCGCGAGCAGGCGCACGATCTGTTCGACGCGCACCTTCCATTGCTCCGTTACGAGCAACAGGCCCGGATCGGTCTCGCTGTTCGCAAATACGTGCTCATGCGCCGTGGCCTGCTGGCCAGCGACGCCCAGCGCAAGCCCGGCCCCGTGCTCAGCGCCAAATCCCGCGCCGAGGTGGATTTTCTGCTCACCCGCCTCGCTCACCACGATGCCCGCGCCCAACTCGCCCCGGCGATAGCCGCCTGACCATGCGTCTCGTTTTCGCCGCCTTGCTATTCGTTGCCATGGCACAAACGGCACGTGCCCAGGACATCAAGCTCGGCGTCCTCACCGATATCGGCGGCGTCTATTCCGATGCCACCGGCCAAGGCTCCGTCGTCGCCACCCGCATGGCCGCCGACGACTGCCTCGCTGCAGAGTGCGCCGGGATGAAGATCGACATCGTCTCCGCCGATCACCAGAACAAGCCGGACCTTGCCCTCTCAATCGCGCGCCAGTGGATCGACACCGAGCACGTCGATGCCCTGGTCGACATGAGCAATGCGGCCATCCAGCTCGCCATGGCGCCGTTCGTCGCACAGAAGAACCGGGTCGCGATCTTCGCCGGCGGCACGGCCCGCCTGTCCGGGGATGCCTGCCAGCCCGAGCACATCGTGCAGTGGATGTGGGATACGTACGTCCAGGTGAACGGCGTGGGCCGGCGGCTCACCAAGCCCGGTACGACCTGGTACATGATCACCGCCGACTACGCCTTCGGCACCCAGTTCGAGGCTGATATGAAGACCATCGTCGAGGCCGCCGGTGGCCGCGTGATCGGCTCGGCCCGCCATCCTTTCCCCAGCACCGACCTGTCCGCCTTCATTCTTCAGGCCCAGGGCTCCGGGGCCGACTACGTGGCGCTGGCCAATGCCGGGCAGGACACGGTGAACGGCATCAAGACCGCGCATGAGTTCGGCCTCGGCACGAACGGCGCACAGAAGCTCGTGGCGCTCTATCTGAGCGTGCTCGACGTGAAGGCTCTCGGGCTGGAAACCGCCAAAGGTACTGTGCTGACCGAGGGCTTCTACTGGGATATCGACGATGGAACTCGCCGGTTCTCACAGCGCTTTATGGCCACCACCGGCCACCCGCCAAGCCAGATCCAGGCCGGCCTCTACTCCGCCGTCCGCCACTATCTCCGCGCCGCAGCCTCAACCAAGTCTCGCGACGCGGTGACCGTCATTCGCGAAATGCACAGGCTCCCCATCGAAGACGACGTGGTTCGCCATGCGACGCTGCGTCCGGACGGCCGCATGGTCCACGACTATTACGTGTTCGAGGTCACATCGCCGTCGGAAAGCCACGGTCCTTGGGATCTCTACAAGCTTCTCGACACAATTCCCCCCGCCCAGGCCTTCCGCAGCCTCGCGGCCGGGGGCTGTCCACGCCTGCTGAAGGAATGACCATGGTATTCAGGCCCGGGCGCCTCATCGACATCAGCGCCCCATTGCAAGCCGGCATCGCCAGTGACCCGCCGGAGATGCTGCCCGAGATCACCTATGTCGACCACAAGACCAGTGCCCCCCGCATCGCCGCCTATTTCGGCGTCGCGGTCACCGATCTGCCCGAAGGCGAGTACGCCGCCATCGAGCAGGTGCGGATCAGCACCCATAACGGCACCCACGTCGACGCGCCCTACCACTATTTCTCCCGTATGAACGAAGCAATCGTGCCCGGCGGCGAGCCCTCCATGCGGATCGACGAGGTGCCGCTGGAATGGCTGTACCAACCCGGCGTGAAGCTCGACTTCCGCCATCTCCCTGACGGCCACATCGTGCAACCCGCCGAGATCGAGGCCGAGCTCGCCCGCATTGGTCACACCCTAAAGCCGCTGGAGATCGTCGTCGCCAACACCGCCGCCGGGATGCGCTATGGCGAGGCCGACTACATCGACAGCGGTTGCGGTTTCGGCCGCGCCGCCACCTTGTGGTTCTGCGAACGCGGCATCCGCGTCGTCGGCACCGACGGCTGGAGCTGGGACCCGCCATTCTCGGCGACAAAACGCCGCGTGGCCGAAACCGGCGACGCCAGCCTCATCTGGGAAGGCCACCGCGTCGGTCGCGACCGCGCCTACTGCCAGATCGAGAAGCTGCACAACCTCGAAGCGTTGCCCAATGACGGCTTCCTCGTCAGCGCCTTCCCGGTAAAGGTGCATCGCGGTTCTGCCGGCTGGACCCGCGCCGTCGCCATCCTGCCCGAATGATTCGCGCCGATCTCGAAGCCCTCGACGCGGCCGATCCGCTGGCGCCGTTCCGTGACCTGTTCACGCTGCCCGAGGGCGTCATCTACCTCGACGGCAACTCCCTCGGCGCCCTGCCACGCGGCACCGGCCCGCGTGTGGCGGAGGTCATCGCGCAGGAATGGGGCAACGGGCTCATCCGCAGTTGGAACGATGCCGGCTGGATCGAGATGTCCGCCCGCGTCGCCCATAAGATCGCTCGCGTCATCGGCGCCTCACCCGGCACGGTCGCGGTCGGTGACAGCACCTCCGTCAACCTGTTCAAGCTGCTCGCCGCCGCCCTGAAGATGCGCCCTGGTCGCCATGTCATCGTGTCGGAACGCACCAACTTCCCGACCGACCTCTACGTCGCCGAAGGCCTTGCCGCCCTCCTCGCGCAAGGCCACGAACTCCGCCTTGTCGATGCCGACGCGATCCACGCCGCCCTGCAACCCGACGTCGCCGTGCTGATGCTGACGCACGTAAACTACCGCACGGGCGCGATGCACGACATGCCAGCGGTCACCCGCGCCGCGCACGAAGCCGGCGCGCTGATGCTGTGGGACCTCGCGCATTCCACCGGCGCCGTCCCGCTCGACCTCGCCGGAGCCGACCCCGATTTTGCCGTGGGCTGCGGCTACAAATACCTCAACGGCGGCCCCGGCGCCCCCGCCTTCCTCCACGTCGCCGAACGCCTCCACGCCACCGCCCGCTACCCCATCACCGGCTGGCTCGGCCATGCCGACCCGTTCGCGTTCGAGCCTGCCTATCGCGCCGCGCCCGGCATTGCCGGCGCCGTGGTCGGCACTCCTTCGATCCTCGCCATGGCCGCGCTGGAGGTCGGTGTGGACATCGTGCTCCAGGCGCCGATGCCGGATGTGTACGCGAAATCGCAGCGCCAAACTGAAATCTTCGCGGCCCTGGTCGCCGAGCAATGCCCGGACATGGGCTTTGCTCTGGTCACTCCGCCAGACGCCGCAACCCGCGGCAGCCAGGTTTCGTTCACCCACCAGAACGCCTACGCCATCATGCAGGCCTTGATCGCACGAGGCGTCATCGGCGATTTCCGCGCGCCGGATATCCTGCGGTTTGGATTTACCCCGCTCTATATCGGGTTTGCCGAATTATGGGACGCGGTGCGGATCTTGCGCGACGTGATGCAGTCGGGTGAATGGAACACCGAACGCTTCCGCACCCGCCAAAAGGTCACCTGACCGCCGTTGCGGGATGCCGCAACCCTCCGAACAACCCATATCGGGTTATGCCCTATCTTCTCCTCCTGTTTATCCTCGCCTCGGTCGCCACCACCGCGTTCGACCTGTTTCTGGATGCGCGGCAGGGCGCCCAGCGC
>JANXXW010000120.1 GCA_025350425.1 Rhodospirillales bacterium | reverse complement strand
GCGCTGGTCCTGCGCGTGCCAGGACGCGGACGGTGTAATCTTCCCGCTGTTCCGCACCGGCAGCATCTGGTCCAAATACAGCAACCCCGAGTTCGACCGAGAAGTGGACGCGGCGCGCTTGACCTTGGACGAACCTGTCCGCCTCGCGCATTACCGCCGCGCGGCGGAGATCTTGCGCGAGGACGTGCCGGGCGTGGGGCTGTTCCAGGACGTGGCGATCTACGGCGCCAAGCCGCAGTTGAAATGGACGCCCACCGCGAACGAGGCGATGTTCGTGATGGACATGAAATGGCAGCCATAGCGCCACGCCCGCGCTGAGATGGGCCGCTACATCGCTGGGCGGCTGGCGCAGGCCGCGATCGCCACTTTCATTGTCATCACCATCGTCTTCTTCGTGATGCGGTTGTCGGGCGACCCGACACTGCTGCTGGTGCCGGAAGGTGCCAACGCCGCGCAGATCGCCGAACTGCGCCACGCGCTGGGGTTCGACCGGCCGCTGCCCGTGCAGTATCTCGGCTACCTCAACGACCTCGCGCATTTCGATCTCGGGCAGTCCCTGGTGCAGCGCGCGCCGGTCTGGCTCATCGTCCAGAGTCGCATTCCCTATACCGTGGCGCTGGCGGCTGGTGCGCTGGTGTTTGCGCTGGTGACCGGCATTCCGGCCGGCATCGCGATGGCGGTGTGGCGCGGCGGCATCACCGAGCGCCTGCTCTCGGCCGTGGTGCTGGCGGGGCAGAGCCTGCCGACCTTCTGGTCCGGTATTCTGCTGATCCTGTTGTTCGGCGTCTCGCTGCGTTGGTTGCCTACCTCGGGCGCGGACGGTCCGGCATCGCTCGTGATGCCCTCGGTGGTGCTGGGGGCACTGGCCATGTCCACCTTCGCGCGCATGACCCGCATCTCCGTGCTGGAGGAACTGGGCCGCGACTACGTCACCGCTGCGCGCGCACGCGGGCTGTCGATGGGTGCCGCGGTCATGCGGCACGTGCTGCGCAACGCCGCCATCCCCGTGCTTACCGTGGTGGCGCTGGAGGTCGGCAACCTGCTGGCCGGCGCGGTTATCGTCGAGACGGTGTTCACGTGGCCCGGGATCGGCCAGCTCGCGATGCAGTCCATCTTTGCGCGGGACTTTCTGGTGGTGCAGGCAATCGTACTGTTCGTGTCGGTTGTCTATATCGCGCTCAATCTGCTGACGGACCTCGCCTACAGCGCGGTCGATCCGCGCATCCGGGGCATGGCGTGACGTGAGGCCGCGCATCTCCGCCGGCATCTGGATCATCCTCGCGTTGATCGTGCTGTTCGCCGTCGCGGCGCTACTGGCGCCGTGGGTGTCGCCGCACGACCCGCTGCGGCAATCGTTGCTGCTGCGTCTACGGCCGCCGGGGAGCGCCACAGCCAGCGCCGGGGTGTTCCCGCTCGGCACCGACGATCTCGGGCGGGATCTGCTGTCGCGCATCCTGTATGGCGCACGCGCCTCGTTCGCCGTGGCGATCCTGTCGGTGTCGGTCTCGCTGGTGGTCGGCACGCTGCTGGGCCTTGTCGCCGGCTGGTTTCGCGGCTGGACCGCGACGCTGATCATGCGCTTCGTGGACGCCATGCTGTCGGTGCCGGCGATCCTGCTGGCGGTGCTGACCGTGGCAGTGCTCGGCCCCAGCTTCGTCACTCTCATCCTGGTGCTCGGTTTCACGCGCTGGCCGCGCTACACGCGGGTGGCCTACGCCTCGACGCTCCAGGTCGCAGCACTGCCCTTCATCGCGGCGGCAGAGATGTCCGGCGCCGGTTCGGGACGCATCCTGCTGCGCCACGTGCTGCCCAACATCGCCGGACCGCTGTTGGTGGTGGCCACCAGCGAGTTCGGGCTGATGATCCTGTTCGAGGCCGGGCTTTCGTTCCTCGGCCTCGGCATCCAGCCGCCCGCTCCAAGCTGGGGCTCGATCATGAGCGCCGGGCGGCAATACGTGGAGCGCGCCTGGTGGCTCACGGTGTTTCCGGGCCTCGGGCTGTTCACCCTGGTGGTGTGCGTCAACGTGCTCGGTGACTGGTTGCGCGACCGGCTCGACCCACGCTCCGCTGGCCGTTAGCGATGCTTCTCGCGCCCGCCCCCTTTGTGCCGGCCCTTTTTGCGCCAGCCTTGGCCGTGCATGATCTCAATCTGCTCATTGACGGTGCCGCTGTGGTGGACGGGGTGGATTTCGCGGTGGCTTCGGGCGAGGTGATGGCGCTGGTCGGCGAATCCGGTTGCGGCAAGTCGCTTACGGCGCACGCGATCATGCGGCTGTTGCCGGACGCGGTGCGCCAAGGGCGGGGCCGCATCGAACTGGACGGCGAGAATCTGTCCGCGCTGAGCGAACGCCAGATGCGCCGGGTTCGTGGCCGCCGTATTTCGATGATCTTCCAGGAGCCGCAGGCGGCGCTGGACCCATTATCCACCGTGGGCGCGCAGGTTGCGGAGGCGACGGGGTTGCCGCGTTCCCAGGCTCGCGAGGCGGTGCTGCGCATGCTTGCCGAGGTTGGCATTTCCGATCCCGCGCGCCGCATCGACCAGTATCCGTTCGAGCTTTCGGGCGGGATGTGCCAGCGCGTGATGATCGCCTCTGCCCTTATCGCCCGCCCCGCCGTGCTGATCGCCGACGAGCCCACCACCGCGCTCGATGTCACGATCCAGGCGCAGATCCTCGACCTGCTGCGCCGTCTCGCGGTCGAGCGTGGCACCGCCATTGTGCTGATCACGCACGACATGGGCGTGGTGGCCGATATCGCCGACCGGGTGGCTGTCATGTATGCCGGGCGCATCGCGGAAACCGGAGACACAGCCGCGATCTTCGCCGCCCCGCGCCACCCCTATACCGCGCTGCTGCTGGCAGCACTCCCGCGTCTGACCGACGTGCCGAGGTCCCGGCTGGCGGTGATCGAGGGGAGGGTGCCCGCGCCAGCGGAGTTCCCGCCCGGCTGCCGCTTCGCCGGGCGCTGTCCGCTGGCCGACGACCATTGCCGCGCCGAGGTGCCGCCGTTGCGCGATGTGGGCAGTGGCCACCTGTCCGCCTGTTGGCACAGCGAGGCGGTGCGGTGAGCGGACCGGGACACGACGCCCTCGTCGTCGCTGACCTCGCGGTGCATTACCCGGCCCGAAATGGCCCACCGGTGCGCGCGGTGGACGGCGTGTCGTTCGCGCTGGCTCGCAACGAGACACTCGGGCTGGTCGGCGAATCCGGCTGCGGCAAATCGACCGTCGCCCGCGCCATCGTGGGCCTGCAACCGCCCACGCGCGGCAGCGTGAAGGTGGACGGGGCGGAGATCGTCGGCGCCAGCCGGGCCGCCCTGCGCGCGGCGCGGGCGCGGATGCAGATGGTGTTCCAGGACCCGGTCACCTCGCTCAATCCCCGCATGACCGTGGGCGAGGCGGTGGGAGAGCCGTTGCTGGTTCGGGGCATCGCGCGTGGGGCCGCATTGCGCGAACGGGTCGCGGGACTTCTGACGGAGGCCGGGCTGCGGCCGGAGGATGCCGGGCGCTATCCGCACCAGTTCTCCGGCGGGCAGCGCCAGCGCATCGTCATCGCCCGTGCCCTCGCGTTGCGCCCGGCGCTGCTGGTGTGCGACGAGCCGGTGTCAGCGCTCGACGTGTCCGTGCGGGCGCAGATCCTCAACCTGCTGGTCGATCTACAGCGGGCGCATGGCATGGCGTGCCTGTTTGTGTCGCACGACCTCGCGGTGGTCCGCCACGTCTGCGACCGTGTCGCGGTGATGTATCTCGGCCGCCTCGCCGAACTGGCGCCGCGCGACGCGCTGTACGCCGAACCACGCCATCCCTACACGCGCGCGCTGCTCGCGGCGGTGCCGGAGCCAGATCCGGTGGTGCAACGCGCCAAGCCCCGCGTGCCGCTGGTCGGCGAAATCCCGAGCCCTGCGCACATGCCGAGCGGATGCCGGTTCCACACGCGGTGTCCGATGACGCAGGCGATTTGCCGCACGGTGGAACCGGAATGGCGACAGGTCGGCTCATCGCTGGTGGCCTGCCATTTCGCGGGCTGACGCCGGTAACACAAGTCTGACATATTGCGCGGTGCAGGCCGTGCTGGATCGGCCGCACTCGGAGACTGTACGGGATGTCGATGCGGCGCGATGTGGTGGTCGGGGCGCTGGTTCTTTTGCTGGGTGGGCCGGCATGGGCGGGCCGGGACCTGTTCGTGGTGGACCTGCCGACCGATCCCGCCTCGCTCGACCCTCAACTTCAATGGGACCCTGACAGCTACAGCGTCTACCGCAACGTGTTCGACAACCTGCTTGCCCGCGATGGCGCGGGTATGATCGTGCCGCAAGTCGCCACCGCCTGGCATTACGACGACGACACGCACATCTCGTTCACCATACGCGATGGCATACGCTTCCAGGATGGCTCGGCGCTGACGCCGGAAGATGTGGCCTTCAGCATCCGCCGCATCACCGATCCAGCGTTCAAGAGCCCGCAACTCAGTCAGTTCGACCAGATCACGGCAGCCGATGTCACCGGGCCGCACGAGGTTCGGGTGACGACGCGCACCGCATACCCCGTGCTGCTCGCGCAATTGACGAAGCTGTCGATCATACCGAAGGCGCTGGTGGAGCGTGACAGCGCGGGATTCAACCAGCATCCGGTTGGCAGCGGGCCATATCGTTTCGTCTCGCGCGTGCAAGGCGTGAAAGTGGAGTTGGCCGCCAACCCCGATTACTGGCGCGGCCAGCCGCCTTTCGCGCGCGTAGAGATGCATCCCGTGCCGGACGAATCCACCCGCATCGCGGACGTGCGTACCGGGCGCGCAGATATCACCCGCATCCTCTCCACCGACAATGCCGACCGACTGCGCGACGATAAGCAGTTGAAGGTGCTGTGGACGCCGAGCGAGCGCGTCAGCATGCTGGAACTGAACGCGCTCGACGGGCTCACCAGGGATGTGCGGGTACGCGAGGCGATCGCGCACGCCGTCGATCGCGATACCATCATCGAGGCTTTGCTGAAGGGCTATGCCAAGCCGGTGAACGAGCCGCTCACACCTGCGAGTTTCGGCTACGATCCCTCGGTGCCCGCATACGGCTTCGACCAAGCCAAGGCGCGCGCGTTGCTGAAGGAGGCCGGAGTAGCGCCGGGCGCTTCGGTAAGCTTCCTTACCTCTCCGGTGTTCGACCAGCGCATCGTGCAGGCGGTGCAGCAGATGCTGGGCGACGTGGGGCTGGACGCCAAGATCGGCACGGTCGATCTCGCCACCTACCTGCGGCGGCGCCAGGGGCGGCCCGACGAGGCGGGCGACGTATCGTATTTCCGTTGGTCCTGCGGCTGCCAGGATGCGGACGGTACGCTGTTCCCGCTGTTCCACAGCACCAGCCAGTGGGCGAAGTATCGCAACCCGACCGTGGACTCGGCGCTGTCCGCCGGACGCAACACGCTCGACCCCGTTGCCCGGATCGCCGACTACCGCACGGCACTGGCCGCGATCCATGCCGACGTGGCGGTGGTGCCGCTGTTCCAGGACGTGACGATGTTCGTGGCCCGCAAGCAGGTGCAATTCCAGCCGACGGCGAACGAGTCGTTCTTCCTGTTCGACATGGGGTGGACGGAGTAGCCCCTCGGGCTGACCCCTGGGGCCGCCCCCCGGGGCTGACCGTCAGAAGCGCGTCGTCAGGTCGGTGAGCCAGGGCGGGGAGGCGTTGACCAGGGCAGTCTCCAGGCTCCGGTCCCCGCCGGTCAGGATCAGCGCGGCCACCGCGACGGCGCCCATGCCCATCACCAGCTTGCCCACGCTCCCGGCCGCCGACATCTTCCCGCGCCAATGCACCAGCGCCCGGCGGGACAGGGCGGAGACCAGCAACAGAGGCACGGTGGTGCCCAAGCCGAAGGCAAGCATGACGGCCGCCACGGCGCCCAAATCCTCGCCTCTCGAAGCGAGGAGGGAAGCCGCGCCGAGCGTCGGACCGACGCAGGGGCTCCAGACCAGTCCTAGCACCGCGCCGACGAGGAACTGCCCGGTGGCCCCGCCCGGCGTGAAGCGGCCTAGGAGCCGGCTGCCGGCGCCGCCCAGGCCGCCCGTGGCGAGCGCCAACCGGTTTTGTAGGGACTTGCTCAGGAGCACGATGCCGATGAGTCCGAGGATGACGGCCGAAATCGTGCGGAACACGTCACCGTCCAGGCCGATCGCGAAGCCCATTGTGGCGATGAACAGGCCCGCAACCGTGAACGACAGTGCTAGGCCGAGCGCCAGCATTGCCGCCCCGGCGCGATGCGCGGACGCCGCCGCCGCCAGGACGAGAGGCAGCAACGGCAGCACGCACGGCGACAGGGTGGACAACATGCCGGCCAGGAACCCGACACCGATGCTCCCGACCGGCATCGCCTAGGATTTCGAGGTTTCGAGCAACTTCCTGATCGCGTCGGCATCCGTCACGCCCGTGGCGCGCGCCGTTTCATGGCTGCCGCGGTAGACGATCAGCGTGCTCTGCATCTGGACGTTCAACTTCCGCAGCAACGCCTTGTTGGTGTCGAAATCGACGGTGAAGACGTGCAACTGCCTGAATTCGGGCGTGTCGTACAGCTTCGACAGGATCGGACGTTCCTTCGCGCAGGTCGGGCACCACGGGGCTTCGACGAACACCAGGATCGGCTCGTTGGCCGACTGGGCGGCGGCGAAGCCCGGCTGTTCATACGGCTGTACCGTGGCGGCATTGGCGGCGGCGAGGCCCAGGCCGAAGGCAAAAGTGGCGGCGGGGATCAGGTAACGGCGCATCGTGATGGCAACTCCTGGCGGTGAACAACTGATCTCGTATTTCGCCTGGGACATTCACAGGTTATTCTATGGTTCATGGGCCTGAATGCCAGCCCGCAGCAGCTTGCGCAGCGGAGCATGGCAAATCAACTCAGCTTGGAAGTCTGCCGGTTTCGTTGCAGGAATCGGCTTCGTCCATTGCGTGACCGGACACCCTCTCGCTCTCGTGAGCCGGTAATTCGGCGCGGCGACCCCAACTGCCATCCTTCACCCGCCGTCCGGAGTGTATGTATGTCTGTTCAAACTATCCCTGTGACCCTCGAGGTCAACGGCCACAATCACAGCCTCCATTTGGATCCCCGAACGACGTTGCTGGATGCGCTGCGAGAGCACCTGGGGATGACCGGTACGAAGGTCGGCTGCAACCACGGCACGTGCGGCGCCTGCACCGTTCACATCGACGGACACGCTCGCCTTGCGTGCCTGACGCTGGCGGCGGCGGCTACCGGACATTCGATCCTGACGATCGAGGGCTTGGCCGCAGCGGACGGAACGCCGCATCCGATGCAGGCGGCCTTCGTGGCCTACGATGCGCTGCAATGTGGCTACTGCACACCGGGCCAGATCATGTCGGCGATAGCATGCGTGGCCGAAGGCCATACCCGGACCGACGACGAGATCCGGGACTATATGTCTGGCAATCTGTGCCGCTGCGCCGCCTATCCGAACATCGTCGCGGCGGTCCGCCACGTCGCCGGAGCCGTCTGACATGCAACCATTCACCTACGTCCGCGCCGACTCGCTGGATGCCGCGCTGAGCGAGGCGTCACAGCCAGGTGCGGCCATCATGGCCGGCGGCACCACAATGGTGGATCTCATGCGGGGCAATCTGGCCGCGCCATCGCGCTTGGTCGATATCGGCCATCTTCCCGGCCTGTCCGAGATCGACACGACGGGTCCGGTGCTCCGGTTCGGCGCCCTGGCCCGCATGGCCGACGTGGCAGAGGATGCGACCCTGTTGCGTGACTACCCCGCGCTCTCCGAAAGCCTGCGGCTTGCCGCGTCCCAGCAGCTGCGCAACGCGGCGACTCTTGGCGGCAACATCCTGCAACGCACGCGCTGCCAGTATTTCCGCGACGGCATATCTAACTGCAACAAGCGCGTCCCCGGCTCCGGTTGCTCGGCGCTGGATGGCGAAAATCGCGAGATGGGGCTGTTGGGCACCTCCGACCAGTGCGTCGCCACTTACCCCGGCGATTGGGGCGCCGCGTTGGCCGCCTTCGACACGTCGGTGGAACTACGGTCTGTCGGTGGCAGCCGCACCGTGCCGTTCGCCCAGTTTCATCTGCCCTATGGCGATGACCCGGCGCACGAAAGCGTTGTGCAACCCGGTGAGATCGTGACCGCAATCACGGTGCAGGCGATGCCGGCCGGCCGCAAGTCCACTTACGTGAAAGTGCGTGACCGGCAGAGCTACGCCTACGCCGTCGTTTCCGCCACGGTGGCGTTGGAGATGGATGGCGATACCGTGACATCGGCGCGGGTGTCCCTGGGCGGCGTCGCGTCCAAACCTTGGCGGGCACCGGAAGCGGAAGCTGTTCTGACAGGCCGCACACTGACCGAAGCCGTGGCGCTGGAGGCCGGGGCTGCCGCCTTCGCCGCTGCCCGGCCGCTTCACCACAATGCGTTCAAGATCGAGTTGGGCCGGCGCGCCGTCGCGCGTGCCGCCCTGCTCGCCAGCAAGAGGACCTGACTCACATGGATGGAAGTATCGGCGTTCCCGTCGTACGTCGCGACGGCGCAGCCAAGACCAGCGGAACCGCGCTGTATGCGGCGGATTTCCCGCATGCCGACACCGCTTACGCGGCGCTCACGACCAGCACGGTGACACGCGGACGGATCATCCGCATCGACACGACGGAAGCCGAGGCCGTGCCGGGCGTGCAGATGGTGCTGACGCATCACAGCCTGAACGAGACGCTGGGCGAGGAAACATTCGTCATGAAGGGCGGGCATATGCAGTCCTCCTTCATGCCGCTGACCTCGGACGAGGTGCATTACGCTGGCCAGATCGTGGCGCTGGTGGTGGCCGACACGCAGGAAGCGGCTGAAGAGGCGTCCCGCAAGGTGTCGGTCGATTACGCGGCCCAGCATGCCTCCGCGTCGATCGAGGACGCGGACCGCGTCGAGGAGCCGATGGACGACAAGTCGATCGATGTGGGCGATGCTGAGGCGGCATTCGACCGCGCGCCGGTCAAGGTGGATGCGACCTATCTCACTCCGGCGCAACATCACAACCCGATCGAGCTGTATGGCGCCACGGCGGTATGGCAGGACGGTAAGCTGCTGGTGAATGCGCCAAGCCAGTGGGTGGTCGGCAACCAGGCGGGGCTCGCCGCGATCTTCGGCCTCCCCATGGACGACATCCGTGTCGAGAGCCCGTATCTCGGTGGCGGCTTCGGCGCCAAGGCGACGATCCTGCCGCATACCGTACTGGTAGCCATGGCGGCGCGTCGCCTGGGGCGGCCGGTGAAGCTGGTGGTGCCGCGCGAGACTGGGTTCACCGTGAGCTCCTTCCGTCCGGCGACCCGCAGCCGCGTGCGCCTTGCCGCTGAGCAGGACGGCACAATCGTGGCGGTGATGCACGATGAGGCCGCGCAGAGCGCCGTGATCGACCACGTGGCCTTCCCGGCCACGGGTGTGACGGCGAGGATGTACGCCTCCCCGAACATCCGGATGCGCGAGTCCACCATCGCCACCGACGTGAACACGCCGGGGTTCCAGCGCGCGCCAGCCGAAGCGCCTGGGTTCTTCGGGTTCGAGAGCGCCGTGGACGAGCTTGCCGTGGCGCTCGGGATGGACCCGATCGAATTGCGGATCAAAAACGAGCCGGTGTGCGATCCGGTCAAGGGCTTGCCCTGGAGCAGCCGGTCTTTGGTGCCCTGTTTCCGCCGGGGAGCCGAGTTGTTCGGCTGGAACCGGCGCACGCCCGAAGTTGGGTCCATGACGACGCCGGACGGGATGTTGCTGGGATGGGGTTGCGCTTCCGCGACCTATCCCTCGGCGATGTGCCCGTCCTCGGCGCGGGTCAAGCTATCGGCGGACGGCACCTGCGTGGTGTCCTGCGCCGCGCATGACCTCGGCACCGGCGCGTATACCGTTCTGGGCCAGGTGGCGGCCGATGTGCTCGGCGTGCCGGACGAACTGGTGCGCGTGCATCTCGGCGACAGCACCCTGCCATCCGGTCCGGTGGCCGGCGGCTCGGTCACCACGGGTTCGGCCGGTTCGGCCGTTCACATGGCCGCACTCGCGGTGCGGGAGCGGTTGCTGAAGGCGGCGGCGGGCGGTGGTGACCCGGCCTCGTTCACGCTGGCCGGTGGCCACGTGATCGGGCCGGATAGCCATGGCCGTCCGGTGGCCGAAGTGCTGGCGAGCGTCACGGGCGGCATGATCGAGGAAACTGCGGATTGGAAGCCCGGCTCCATGAGCGGCGACCAGATGCGCATGGGCCTCGCGGGTGGGATGGCATTCGCCGGTCCGACCACGGAAACCCACGCGAGCTACTCGTTCGGGGCGCAATTCGCCGAGGTGAGGGTCGATCCACTGTTGCGGACGGTGCGGGTGTCGCGGATGGTGGGCGTGTTCGCCTGCGGCCGGATCATCAATCCGCGCACGGCCCGTAGCAACCTGATGGGCGGGATGATCTGGGGGGCCAGCTTCGCGCTTCTGGAGGAGACCAAGGTGGACCGGCCCAGGGCACGGTTCGCGAACACCGACCTGGCCGGGTATCACTTCTCCACCAACGCCGATATCGGCGAGGTCGTGGTGGAGACGGTGGACGAGGTGGACACCGTGGTGAATGCGATCGGCGCCAAGGCGGTGGGCGAGATCGGCATCGTGGGTATGCCGGCGGCCATCGCCAACGCGATTTACCACGCGACGGGGGTGCGGGTTCGTAAGACGCCGATTCTGGTGGAGGACCTGCTGGGCTAGTAATCACTCTCGCCATGATTGTTATGCCACATAACAATCATGGCGAGGTTTGCCCGTGGCTGGGGGTTTGGGGCCGGAATCCACACGCCGAAACTCGACGTGCCTGAGCAGCTTTGAGGCTTTCGTCGTCAGATCGACATGAGACTCGCGTTGCCGCCCGCAGCTGCAGTGTTGATGGATACCGAGCACTCCTCCAGCAGCCGGTCCAGGTCGTAATCCGCTCCGGCTTCGCGCTTGGACAGAGACACTGACTGCATCTGAATGATCGGCCCGTCACGCGATGCAAGTCTGGCGTTCAGCGCCAGCAGCGCGTCCGGTTCAGCCTCGGACAACACCCCACGCAAATCCGCCACGTCGTCGATCGTTTTGGCGACGGTGATCCGGGCCGCGATCTCCGGAGGCAACTCGGCCAGTGCGGCCATGGCAGTGTTGGCGAACTCCACCAACGCCTCGTTTCCGGTCGCCAGAATTGCGCCGAGTTGGACCAGAAGGCCCGTCTCGGTCCGGGCAAGCGCCGCGATCCGGCCACGCGGCCGGAGTGTGTAGACGTTGCGTTCACCAACCGGACCAGGCAGTTCGATGGAAGCGCCCAACGCCGACCGGGCCAGATAGCCCGCGCAACGCTCCGCTTCCTCCACGTTGCCACGCTTGCGTAGCCAATCGATGTAACTCCGCAATGGCGCTAAGGCTGGCCCGTACGCTTGCAGTCCGCCCGGTGCCGTTTGCATCGGCAAGGCGAGCAGGCGGCCGAGACAGAGCGGACCGCCCGCTTTCGGTCCGGTGCCGGACAGGCCCGCGCCGCCGAACGGCTGCACGCCCACGACGGCGCCGACGATGTTGCGGTTGACGTAGACATTGCCCGCCTTCACCCGGCTGAGAACCCGAGCGATGGTCTCGTCGATGCGCGTGTGTAGGCCGAAGGTGAGGCCGTAGCCGGAGTCGTTGATCCCGTCGATGAGTTGGTCGAGGTCCTCGCGCCGGTAACGCAGGATGTGCAGCACCGGCCCGAACACTTCGCGTTCGACGTCGGAGAATTGTCCGATCTCGATGATGGTAGGGGTGACGAAAGTGCCGTGACTGGTCGTGTCCGGCAGCGGCAGCTCATCCACGGCGTAACCGCGCGCGCGCATCTCGGCGACATGGCGACGGATACCGTCCCGCGCGGCAGCCGAGATGACCGGTCCCACATCGACGGACAGGCGATCCGGGTTGCCGATCTCCAGTTCGCGCAGCGCTCCCTTGAGCATCGCCACGATCCGGTCTGCCACATTCTCCTGCAGGCACAGGATGCGCAATGCCGAGCAACGCTGCCCGGCGGAATCGAACGCCGACGCGATTACGTCGCTCACGACCTGTTCGGCCAGGGCGGAAGAATCGACCACCATCGCGTTCTGCCCGCCGGTTTCGGCGATCAGCGGGATCGGCTGTCCCGACGCGGTCAGCCGGCCGGCGAGTTGTCGCTCGATCAGCCGCGCCACCGACGTAGAGCCGGTGAACATCACCCCCTGCACCCTGGGGTCCGCGACCAGAGCCGCGCCCACATCGCCGTCTCCGGGGACGAGTTGCAGCGCGGCGGTGGGGACTCCCGCCGCGTGCAGCAGCCGCACGGCTTCGGCCGCGATCAGGGGCGTTTCCTCAGCCGGCTTGGCCAGCACGGTGTTTCCCGCAGCCAATGCCGCCGCGACCTGGCCGGTGAAGATGGCGAGCGGGAAGTTCCACGGCGAGATGCAGGCCACCGGGCCGAGCGGGGCAGGGAGGCCAGAGGCCGCCATGCGCGTGATTTGCTCGGCGTAGTAGCGCAGGAAATCGACCGTCTCGCGCACTTCGGAGATCGCGTTGCCGAACGATTTGCCTGCCTCACGCACGATCAAACCGATCAGGATGGGCATATTTGTCTCGATGGCGGCGGCGGCGCGACGCAGAATGGCCGCGCGCCGCGCAGGGTCGGTCGCGGCCCATTCCGGCGCGGCGGCCTCGGCGGAGGCGAGTGCCCGTCCGACCTCGGCGGTCGTGGCCTCCCACACCTCGCCCACGACGTCGCGCCCGTCGGCCGGGTTCACGACCGGGCGCCGGATACCCTCGGTGCCCGCCGTCCAGTCAATCCGCGCGCTCTTCGCGACGGCCACGGCGAGGCTTGCGAGGCTGTCCTCATCGGAAAGGTCGATACCCGCCGAGTTCGTGCGTTCGGTGCCGTAGAGATCGCGTGGCAGGGCGATCCGGGCGTGCGGGGCAAGGGTCGGGTTGATTTCGCGCACCGTCGTGACCGGGTCGGCCACCAGTTCGTCGATCGGCACGTTCTCGTCAGCAATGCGGTTGACGAAGGAAGAGTTCGCGCCGTTTTCGAGCAGGCGGCGGACCAGGTAGGCCAGCAGCGTTTCGTGCGTGCCGACCGGCGCGTAGACGCGGCATGGACGGTCCAGCTTATCTGGACCAACGACCTCCTCGTACAACGGTTCGCCCATGCCGTGCAGGCACTGAAACTCGTACTGGCCGGGATGGAAATCCGCGCCACCCAACTCCATGATGGCCGCCACAGTCTGCGCGTTGTGGGTCGCGAATTGCGGGAACACGGCGTCGGTTGCCGCGAGCAGCTTTCGCGCGGAGGCGAGGTAGGAGACATCCGTGTGGAGCTTGCGCGTGAACACGGGATAGTCGGCCATCCCGTCCACCTGGGCGCGCTTGATTTCGGAATCCCAGTAGGCGCCCTTCACCAGCCGAACCATGATGCGGCGTTCTGCACGTCGCGCGAGATCGACGATCCAGTCAATGACGAACGGGCATCGCTTGCCGTACGCCTGGATGACGAAGCCGATGCCGTTCCAACCGGACAACGCCGGGTTCAGCGCGAGCGCTTCGAGCAGGTCGAGTGAGAGTTCGAGCCGGTCTGCCTCCTCGGCGTCGATGTTCAAGCCGATATCGTAGGTTTTGGCGAGGTGCGCCAATGCGGTCAGTCGCGGCAGCAGTTCGGTCATGACCCGCTCCTGCTTGGCGCGGCTGTAGCGGGGATGCAGGGCCGATAGCTTGATGGAAATGCCCGGCCCCTCCTCGATGCCACGGCCGGCGGAGGCGCGGCCGATGGCATGGATCGCGGCCTCATAGGCCGCGAGGTAGCGCGCGGCGTCCTCGGCCGTGGTCGCTGCCTCGCCCAGCATGTCGTACGAATACCGGAAGCCCCGCGCTTCCATGCGGCGCGCGTTCGACAGAGCTTCGGCGATCGTCTGGCCGCTCACGAATTGGTCGCCCATCATCCGCATGGCGATATCGACGCCTTTGCGGATGATCGGCTCGCCGCCACGCGCGATCAGCCGGGTCAAAGACGATGACAGGCCGGTCTCGTTCGTCGTGGCGGTAAGCCGGCCAGTGACGACGAGGCCCCAGGTTGCGGCATTGACGAACATCGACGGGCTTCGGCCGACATGGGCGCGCCAATCGCCGGTCGAGATCTTGTCGCGGATCAAGGCGTCGCGCGTGGCCTTGTCTGGGACGCGAAGAAGCGCCTCCGCCAAGCACATCAACGCGACGCCCTCCTGCGAGGAAAGCGCGTATTCGTGGATCAGGCCCTCCACGCCGCCGGCGCGCGCCTTGCCGCGCAGGCGGGCTACCAGAGAGCGTGCGGATTTCTCGGTCCGCGCGGCCGCCGCAGCCGGCAAGGTCGCTAGCGCCATTAGGGGGGGCAGGCAGTCGGCTTCTGCCCGGCGATAGGCCGCAGTGATCGCCGCACGCAGCGGCGGTTGCGGCGCGCTGGTCACGTATCGCGGCGTGTAGGCGAGCGCCTCTCCCATCAGGCCAACCTCCATTGCAGATGCGCGGAACCGGGGCGCTGCTACTGGGTGGATATGGTGATCAACCTTTCCTGGGACCAGCGGTCTACCTTGGCGGCCAGGGACGCAAAGCCGCTGGCAGACGGAGCGTTTACGGGGCCAGGCGAGCCTTTGCCATGGTCATGGTTATGACCACCCCCTCGATCGGCCAATCGATCGTGATGTCGCCACCGAGCTGACAAGACATGCCTTGGGTGATCAGCTTGCTGCCAAAGCCGGTCGGACCTGGTCCCGTGACCGGTGGGCCGCCCCGTTCCGTCCAGACGATCACGACGTCGGCACCATTGCTGGAACAGGTTATGTCCACCTGTCCAACCTCGTTCGAAAGTGCGCCATACTTGATCGCGTTGGTGGCCAGTTCGTGGATGACGAGCGCCAGGGTTGTCAGTGCAGCTTCTCCGACGACAATTTCCGGTACGGAGACATTGACGCGCTTCAAGCTGGTTTCGGTGGCAGCGTAGGGGGCGAGCAGGACAGCGATCAGGTCCCCGAGGAAGGCGGTTTGCGGCTTGTGGACGCCTGGGAGGGGCCGAACGAGATCGTGGGCGCGGCCCAGGGCGGTCAGCCGCTGCGTCAGGTCGTAGGCCATCTCGGCCTTGGTCGTTGTCGATCTCGCGGCGATGGTCGTGAGGACAGAGGCGATCGCGAACAGGTTCTTGACCCGATGGCTCATTTCGGTCGCAAGCATATCGCGGATCTCGTCGGCCTGCTTGCGCTCAGTCACATCGAGGAAAATCGCGAAGAGAATGCGGTTGACGACGCCTGCGTCACCGCCCTGGCCGCGCGCTGAAATCCATCGGTAACCGCTGGCGAATTCTATTCGAAAGTCGATCTCATAAGGTCCAGTGAGGCCCTGGGTTGCCTTGAACGCCAACCTGACTCTGTCGAGGTCGGCCGGGTGGATGCGCGCGGAGAGATCCTGGAACGTGACTGGATCGCTCTCGGGCACTCCCCATAGGCCATGCGCCCGCTCGTCGAGCGCGATTTCGTCGGTGTCGATGTTCCAGGACCACAGTGCCACGCCGGCGGCGTCCGTGGCACTACGCAAGCGATCGGTATCCCAAACCGGCGCGTTCGCTCCCTTACCTAACATGGCCCGATCTCCTGTGGTTGATCTCGCATAACTAGATCATGGCCCGCCGCGCTTTGCATCGCAGTTACAGCCAAGCGGGGCGTTTGGCATGAAGCCGGCGCGGCTGATAGTGGGTCGGTTTGAAAAGCGACTTTTGTACTCGGCAAACATATATCAACAATCAGGGGAGCTTAACATTTTGCTACAACGGTATGAGTGAAAATTATACTGTGAATTTATCGGAACTATTCCGTCCGTCGCAACCCTGGCTGTACGGCTTGCCGCGTATTCACGGCGGTGCGTCCGATCGACGAAGTGCGGGATAGCTGGGCCAAGGCGGCGGCGCTAGATGTGCGCCGCGACCGTAATCCGTCCTACCGTCCCGGCCTCGCCGGAAAGCGCGGCTTTTCAACCTGTCCCCACGCACGCCCATGCTGTTACGATATAATAACTAATAGAGGCACCATCGGCACGGCGAAGCCGCATGAATACGGCAACATGCTGATGCTGTAGAAGACGTTCGAGGATGCCAGCCTCGATCTCGCGGCGATCGAGGGCTTGGTGCCGATGGACGCGATGAAGGCGGGCACCGCAGATCGCGACACCGAGATCGAGGAGTTCTGCCAGGTCATCCGCAACATGGGTGCGCTGGAAATCCCAGTGCTCTGCTACAACTGGATGGTGTTCTTCACGTGGGCGCACACTTCGTTTACCACGCGCGGGCGCGGCGGGGCGCTGAGGTCGAGCTATGAACATCAATTAACCGAGTGTGCTCTGGGTATCAACGCGCTGCATGTCACCCAGGATACGTTGTGGAAGACTTACAAGTATTTCCCACGCAAGGACGTCCCGGTGGCGGAGAAGGCCGGCGTACGGCTGACCTTGCACCCCGACGGTCCGCCGCTGTCACCGTTGATGGGTGTGTCACGCATATTCGGCAACACCGCGAACTACGATCGCGCGATTGCGATGATCGAGAGCGAGGCGAACGCGATCTGTTTCGGCCAGGCCAATTTCGGCTTGATGGACGGCCCCAAGCGCGTGCCTGAACTCATTCGGCATTACGGCGAGCGTATTGGTTTCGTACATTTTCGCAACGTGCGCGGCACAGCCAACAATTTTGTCGAAACGTTCCACGACGAGGGTCATACCGATATATTCGAGTGCATACGCGCCTATCGCGAGATCGGGTTCGACGGCCCGATGCGCCCCGATCACGCGCCCGCGATGGAAGGCGATCCGAACACACGGCCGGGCTACGAGGCGCTGGGAAGGTTGTACGCCATTGGCTGTATGCGCGGTCTGATTGATGGCGGCCCGACGAAATCGGGGCATCGCACGCCAACGGTGATTGTGGAGGCGCCCGACATCGAGGAAAGCGCGATCAAGGGCCGCGCCCACCAGTTGCGCGCGACTGGTGCATCGCCGGCAAGCGTCTAGCGACGCCCTACTCGGCCAACGGGCGGTTTCCATTCGCCACGCTGGCGCGCGACCCAGGCATATCGGGCATCCTCGTCGAGCATGTGCAGGTGTTCGGACAGGCGGTTGCGTTCCAGCCAGCCGATCGCAGCCTCCAACTCGGCCAGTGTCATCTCCGCCCGGCTCCGGTTGCCGCTGACCCGTTTCAGTGCCGCGTTGTAGCGATGGTATAAACCTGGGCCCGCGACGGCCCCGCGCATTCCCGCGCGTCCCGCCTCATCCTCGACCGCCTGGGTGGCGACCATTTCCCCGAGGCGTGCGCGCAGGCGTCGTTCGGCGACGGAGGGCACTTCCAGCAACTCCGACTGGCTTTCCTCCCGCTCTGGACGATGCATCGCCAACTCGGGGCCGGGCCGCAGCGTGCTGAACCGCAAGGCCAGCGCGTTGGAGGCGAGCGGAGTGATGCCGTCCTTAAGCGGTGGCAACTGATCCAGCAGCCAGTCCGGCAGGGTGCCCTGAACATGGCTCGCCTTCGGCCTCCGCGCCAGGGTGCCCTGCTCGGTCTCCATGCGCCGGCGGAACTGGCCGAACAGCGGATCGTCGGGGTGGAACACCAGGGCGCGTTGGGTGTCGTAGGGACCGCCGTGCGGGTCCACCCGCGTCGCCCGCGCGCACATCTGCTCCAGCCAGGGGCGGGAACGGATGTGCGTCAAGGCAGCGACCACCGCGACCTCCGGCACATCGAGCCCTTCATAGGCCATCGCGACCGTTATCAGGATCGACGGATCGGGCCGCATCCGGAAGGCGGCAAGCGTCTCGTGCGCGCGTGGCATGTCGGAGGTGGCGAGTTGGGCCACGATCTCCCCCTGAGCCGCCGGAACCCAGCCCCGTACGACATTGAGGTAGTGGCGAGCCATCGCCTGATCGGGCGCCACCACCAGCAGCTTGCCCAGGCCTGGCGCCGGCTCCCCCTCCGGCAATCCGCGCGCCCGACGACGCGCGGCGCGCAGATTGCGGATCGCGAGGAAGGCTTCCCGCAGCAATGCCTCGGCGAAGCCAGTGCGAAGGGCGGTGAACAGAGCCGGCCGCGTCGTTTCCTGTGGAAACCCTCCCGCGAGCCGATGCGGGCCGACATCCGTTCCGGTCTCGTCGCGCCAACTCGCCTCGCCGTCGAGCGCCCCGAACGTCACCGGCAACACGGCCCGTTCGAGCAGCGCCTGGGCGCGGGAGTAGCCGACCACGGCCCAGCCTGGCGCATCGAGTTCCACCTCCCGGGTGCGCGCTCTCGGACCCCTGCGATAGGGCAGCCACAGGATACTTTTTCCGTCCGCCCGCTCGAGCGTCCCCGAGAGCAGCAGGCGGATGGCCGCGCACTCGAACAGCGGCAATATGGCGCGCGACCAGGCACTGGCCAGATCATCCGGGTCGGCCGCCGCCGCGGTCGCGGGGTCCATGTCCGCCAGGCTGGGCAGATGATGCACCTCATCGACCACCAACAGCATCCGGTGCCGTCGGAACTCGATCAGATGGAGGTCGGGCGCCGCCGCGACCGCCTGGTAGGTCGTGACGTATCCCGCCAAGCCGCGCGACGGGTCGGGCGCGTTGTCGGCCGCGCGGATGGCGAGCCCATGATTGAGGGTGGCCCGCCAGGCCGGGTCGGCGAAAGCCTCCTCGGCCTGCAGACGCAGACTGTCGCGCGGCACGATCCAGCACACGCGGTCGATGAGGCCGGCGGCGAGCAGGCGGGCGGCGGCAATGACCGGAAGCAGCGATTTCCCGCCACCAGGGGTCACCGCCGCCAGGATGTCCCTCACATCGGGTGCCTGCCCGATTGCGATGGCATCGATCACGGCAGACAATTGCGCCTGGTGGGTCCGAAGAGAACGCGGGGGTGTCGGCAAGTAGATCGTATCTCCAGCGAAAAGGAGAAACGCTACTGTCAGTCAATTAGACGATATTGTGAATCCCTAAAATCGCGAGTTGTTTCTGACGGGTAAATATCCCGAGTTTGCCGCCCTAGCCCTGCTTGGGAGACGACGAACTCGCGGCGGCTGCATCTCCACCCGACTCAGCATTGCCGACGACGCCACGAGACTTCCCTGCCTACAAGCCCCGTTCGCGCTTGATGCGGTCCCATGCGGCGTTGATGCGGGCGACCTTGTCGCTGGCGCGCGCCACGAACTCCGCCGGCACCCCTCGGCCGGCCAATCCGTCCGGATGGTTCTCCCGCACCAGCTGCTTCCAAGCTGCGCGCAGTTCCTCACCGTTGAGGGAGCGGGAGACGCCGAGGATGGCGTAGGGGTCATCGCCTTGCGCCTGGGCTGCCCGGGGGGGCGCGGTGCCGCTGGCGCGTTCCCACGCGTCCACGCCGAGGCCGAAGCCGCGCCAGACGTTCTCCAGGTATTTCTGTTCCCCGACGGTAATCGGCTTGTCAGCGCGGGCGATGGCAAACAGCGCGGAAAGCACGTCCTCCAGCATCCCAAGATTGTCCTGGAACGCGGCGCCGAGTTGGTCCGCGTAGCCCTGGTAGCCGGCCGGGCTGTCCTTGGCCTGGTCGAACAGGCGGCCGACGTCGCGCACCGATTCCGGCGGGATGCGGAAGGCGCGCTTGAACGCGTCAATCTCGGTCCGCGCGACCGGGCCATCGATCTTCGCGAGCTTGGCCGCGAGCACGACTACCGAAATCGCGAACAACTGGTCCCGCCGCGCCAGGAACGCTGCCATCCGCGCCGGGCCGAATCCGGCCGCGCCGGGCACCTGCATGTTGGGCAGCTTCACGTTCGAAAAGCCGCCATTCTCCGCGGCGTGGCCGAGTGCGGCACCCAGTACGGCGCCGAACGGCCCGCCCATCGCGAAGCCCGCCGCGCCGCCGATGATTCTGCCCCAGATGCTCATGCGATATCCACCGAACGCAATCTATCACGTGAAGATTGACGCAAGAACAACGCGACCGAGAAAATTATCGGACCAGGCTGTTCACGGCGGCGGCCATGATCTGGGCGATATGGGCGTAGCCGAGCGAGGTCGGGTGCAGGCCGTCAGCGAAATAGGCTGGGTCCGCGGCGCGCGACGCGAGGTCGGGGTCGGCTTCCATGTCGGCCACGCCGTCGCAGAAGCTGCGCCATTCCTGGCGCAAGAAGGCGTTGTGGGCGTGGAGCTCGCGTTGCTGGGCGGGGCCGAGGTCGGGGCGGGGCAGGGTGGTCGCGACGATCACCTCGAAGCCGGTGGCGCGGGCGCGGGCGCAGTAGCTTCTGAGATGTGCCGCGAGCGATGCGGCGCTGGCGCCAAGCGCGAGGTCGTTGGTGCCGGCGAAGATGGACAAGACGTTGCGGCCGGCGCGTAAGCCGAACAGGGGCGCGATCAGGTGCGCGTAGTTCCGGTCCCGCCCAGCCAGCGTGTCGCCCGACAGGCCGCAATTATAGATGCGGGCGGGATGGGTGAGCAGCGCCTCCATCTGGCGGGGATAGTTGTCGCCGCCTGTGGCGCCCATGCCCTCGGTGATGCTGTCCCCGTCCGCGACGTAGACGTCGCGGGTCTGCGGCACGATGCCGAGCGCGGTGTATTGGCAGGCGCGTATGGCGTCGTGGTTGGAATCGCCCGGGCCGAACACCGGACCGTCGAGCACGATGACCGAGGCCAGTTCCACACAGCCGCTGAGACCAAGGTCGCAGCCGCCGATGAAGCCGCCGGTGAGCGTGGTTGCGGGCAGCGGAGTGATGGTGGTGAAGCCGTCCTCGTCATGGATGACGTGGGCGCGGTCGGGCTGTGTGGTGACGCCCGCGACCCGCAGGGATTGGATCGGGAAGCGGCTGCTCGGTGCCAGTCGGCCGCCGATCAGGGCGGCAATCTGGGTGGAACCGGGCAGGCAGCCGCCCACGACGATGCGGTCGGACGCGCCCCGTGCGCCGAGTTGGAAGAAGACCGAGGCGGTCTGGCTACTGGCGGCGCGGCCGCACGCGAATGCGCTACAATGGTTCAGCCGTACTTGGAGGCCGGGCGGGATTTCCATGAAGCGGTCGCCGGCGGGCCGGTCCGGGGTGTCCATGCCGTCGAACACCAGGGCCTGGGCGCGGCCGAGCGCCACGGTGGGCGCGGCGGCAAGGCTGGCGATGGCGTGCAGGCCATGCCCGGACTGGTCGTACCAGCGCACCACCCGGCCGGTGGCCTCGCCCAGGAAACGCGCCAGTGCCGCTCGGTCGAGTGCGCCGTCCGCCGTGAAGCCGATGGTCGCGATGGCTCCGTCGGCGGGGCGGACGACGTCGATGCAGGGGGGTGCGGCGGTGGCGGAAAGACGGGTCATCCCGTAGGCGGCGAGCGGCTTCGGCCCGTGCAACTGGTCCAGCACGCCGGGCACGAAATGACGCGCCCGCCACACAGCCAGGCCCGATGTCACGCGCAGGGCGACGAACGCGCCGATGTCGCACAGCCACAGGCTGCCGGGGCGGTAACCGGCATCGATGTCATCATGGGCGGAAGGGGGACGGTTGAGCATGGCGAGCATTTTGGCGCGGACGCGCGGGCTAGGCGAGGGTCGTTGATCCGTTTCGTATCCGTGTCATACTCGGCGCCACAATCACGCGGAGTGCTGTCTGGCGCATGAGTTTGGACCTGGCACTTCTGCTGGCGCAGGACGGCATCGCCAACGGGGCGATCTATGTCCTGGTGGCACTCGGTATCGTGTTGGTGTTCCTGGTGACGCGGATCATCTTCGTGCCGTTCGGCGACCTCGTGGCGTACGGCGCGCTGACGCTGGCGGCGATCCAGGCGGGTGAACGGCCCGGCACGATCTGGCTGGTGCTGATGCTGGCGGCGCTGGCGTTCCTGGTGGAAGCCGTCTCCCTGCTGGGACGCGGGGCCGCACACCGGCTGCCGCGCGCAGCACTGGTCTGGCTGGCGCTGCCGGCGTTGCCGGCGTTGGTCGCGTGGGCGCTGGTCGGGCGGGCCTTGCCGGATGCGGCACAATGGGCGCTGACAGTGGCGCTGATCCTGCCGCTGGGGCCGCTGCTGTACCGGATCGCGTTCCGGCCGATCGCCGATGCGCCGGTGCTGGTGCTGCTGATCGTGTCGGTGGTGCTGCATTTCGCCATCTCGGGCATGGCGCTGGTGTTCTTCGGGCCGGAGGGGGCACGGCCCCGGCCGCTGATCAACGCGATGTTCGAGATCGGCGACATGGTTGTGTCGGCGCAGACGTTGCTGATGCTGGCCTGCTCGGCGTTGGCGGCGGCGGGCCTGTGGCTATTCTTCGAGCGCAGCCTCACCGGCCGCGCGCTGCGGGCGACGGCGGTCAACCGCGTGGGCGCGCGGCTGATGGGCATCCGCCCTGGCGTCAGCGGGGGCACGGCGTTCATGCTGGCCTCCGCCTTGGCGGTATTGTCCGGGCTGCTGATCGGGCCGGTTACGACGCTGAGCTACGACAGCGGGTTCGTCATCGGGCTGAAAAGCTTCGTCGGCGCCATCATCGGTGGCTTGGTGAGCTATCCCGGCGCCGCGCTGGGCGCGCTGTTCGTGGGGCTGCTGGAAAGCTTCACGGCCTTTTACGATAGCTCCTTCAAGGAGGTGGTGGTGTTCGCCATCCTGGTGCCCGTGCTGGTGTTGCGCTCGCTCGTCACCGCCAAGCCCGCCGACGACGAGGAGGAGGAGCTTTGAGGCGCCTCACCGTTGGACAATGCGCGCCACTGGTGTTCGCGGGCGTGATGGCGCTGATGCCGCTGGTGCTTAGAGGCTACCCGATCACGCTGCTGAGCTACGTCGGCATGGCGGCGACAGCCGCACTCGGGTTGGTGTTGCTGACGGGGGTGGGCGGGCTCACCTCATTCGGCCAGGCGGCGTTCGTGGGCGTGGGCGCGTACGCCACGGCGTGGCTGACGACGGCCGAGGGCCTATCGCCTTGGCTCGGGCTGCTGGCCGCGTTGGCGGCGACGGGCGCGCTGGCCTGGCTGCTGGGTATGGCGACCTTGCGGCTGGGCGGACACCTGTTGCCCCTGAGCACGATCGCCTGGGGGCTCGCGCTGTTCTTCCTGTTCGGCAACCTCGACGCTCTCGGCCGGCATAACGGGCTGTCCGACATTCCGCCCGCCTACCTCGGGTCGTTCCCGCTGCGTAGCGCCAATGCTGGGTTCTATTTGATCTGGGTGTCGCTGGGGCTGGCGATGCTGGCCTGCGCCAATTTGCTGGACAGCCGGCAAGGGCGCGCCATCCGCAGCCTGCGCGGCGGCTCCGCGATGGCCGAGAGCCTGGGAATACCGACGTTCCGGTTGCGGCTGGCCGTGTTCGTGCTGGCCGGGATGCTGGCTGGGCTATCCGGCTGGCAGGTGGCGCACGTGCAGCGCTACGTGAGCCCGACCGCGTTCGATGTGGGGCCGGGAATCGAATATTTGTTCATGGCGATGCTGGGCGGGGCCGGGCACATATTCGGCGCCGTGGTGGGCGCGGGCCTCGTCACCATCGCGCGCGACGAATTGCAGGATATTTTGCCAAAACTGGTCGCCAATAGCGGGCAGCTTGAGGCGGTGGTGTTCGGCGCCTTGTTCATCGTGGTGTTGCAGCGCGCGCGGGGCGGATTGGTCCCGGTCGTGCTGCGCCGTTTGCCGTCCCGTGTCCTATCCCCCCCGCCGGACGCGCCACCTTTGCCGCGCCGGACGCAGCCGGCGGCGGGAACGATGCTGCTGGCGGCGCAAGGGCTGGTGAAGCGGTTTGGCGGATTGGCGGCAGTGAACGACGTTTCGTTCGACCTGCGCGCTGGCGAAATCCTGGGGTTGATCGGCCCGAACGGCGCCGGCAAGAGCACCACGTTCAACCTGCTGACCGGCGCCGCTGCGCCCACAGCCGGGCGCATCCGTTTCATGGGCGCCGACATCACCGCCGAGCCAGCCCGCCGCATCGCCGGGCGTGGCCTCGCCCGCACCTTCCAGCATGTAAGGCTGCGCCCGACCATGTCGCTGCTGGAGAACACCATGCTTGGCGCCCACCTACGCGGACGCGCGGGCATGCTGCGCGCCGTGCTGCGCATGGATCGCGCCGAGGAACGCCAGTTGCGCGCCGAAGCGATGCGGCAGTTGCGGCGGGTGGGCCTGGGCGACATGCCGCACGAGTTGGCGGGCAACCTGCCGCTCGGGCGGCAGCGTGTGCTGGAAGTGGCGCGGGCGCTGGCCGCCGATCCGGTGCTGATCGTGCTCGATGAGCCGGCGGCGGGGTTGCGGCGGCCGGAGAAACTCGCATTGGCGGAACTGCTGCGGGCACTCAGGGCCGAAGGGCTGACCATCCTGCTGGTTGAGCACGACATGGAGTTCGTGATGGGCTTGGTAGACCGCATCGTGGTGATGGATTTCGGGGTCAAGCTGGCCGAGGGCGCGCCCGCCGATGTCCGCGCCGATGCCCGCGTGCAGGAAGCCTATCTCGGCGGCGTCGCATGACCGCACTGCTCGATGTGGTCGACCTGCACGTGTCGTACGGACGCGTCGAGGCCGTGCGTGGCGTATCGCTTACGATGGAGGCGGGGCG
Source organism: Rhodospirillales bacterium (assembly GCA_025350425.1). Classification (GTDB taxonomy): domain Bacteria; phylum Pseudomonadota; class Alphaproteobacteria; order Acetobacterales; family Acetobacteraceae; genus JANXTF01. Next base: position 3,320 of record JANXXW010000120.1, on the reverse strand, counting down.
GATCGTGACCGTGATCGGGCCGAACGGGGCGGGCAAGACCACGCTGCTGGCGGCGCTGATGGGGCTGTTGCCCTCACGCGGGAGCGTCTTTCACGATGGCGCCGATATGGCGCGGCTGGAGGTCGAGGATCGGGTGGAGCGCGGCATCTGTCTGGTGCCCGAGGCGCGCGAGTTGTTCGGCGACATGAGCGTTGCCGACAACCTGTTGCTGGGCGCCTACCGGTTCCGGCGCGAGCGCGGATTCCGCTCGAAGCTGGACGACGTGTATGCGCGCTTTCCCCGCCTGGCCGACCGGCGGCGCCAGACTGCGGGCACGCTGTCGGGCGGCGAACGGCAGATGCTGGCGCTGGGCCGCGCGCTGATGATGCGGCCACGACTGTTGATGCTGGACGAGCCGAGCCTCGGGTTGGCGCCGCTGATCGTGCGCGAGATATTCCGCATCATCGCCGGGCTGCGCGAGCTGGGCGTCTCTATTCTTTTGGTGGAACAGAATGCGCGGGCGGCGCTGGAGAGCGCCGATTACGCATACGTGCTGGAAACCGGGGAGATCGGGATGCACGGCCCAGCCGCTGTGCTGCTGCACGACGCGCGGGTGACCGCGACATACCTGGGTGGTTCCGTGTGAACCATGGCGCCATCAGGCTTTCGAAAGCCTTAAATCCAGGTGAAATTAAGAACGAAACATGAAACAAAAAATCGTCCATGCGATCGGTTGGTCTGATAAATGCTGCCCGGAAACGTTGCCGCTTGCTATTTTGTGATGTCGGGATTATATGATGCGCGTCAACTCCCGTTGGTCGGCCCGTTTCCTTTTTCCGCCTCGTGCGTTGAAGTCGGTTCCCATACCCATCATCGAGACAAGACCCGTCCGCACATTTCGCGCGGTCGGTCACTGCTATGATGGAGACCGATATGCCTGAAGGCACAGTAAAGTGGTTTAACGGCCAGAAGGGCTTTGGATTCATTCAGCCGACCGATGGCAGCAAGGATGTGTTCGTACACATCTCCGCCGTCGAGCGCGCTGGCATGACCAGCCTGCAAGAGGGCCAGAAGCTCAGCTTCGAGCTTGAGAAGGGCCAGCAGGGCAAGACCTCCGCGGTCAATCTCCAGGCTCGCTAATATTCGGTGGGGCGGCTTCGGCCGCCCCGCGCCTACCGACCCAACAGAAAGAACAAATGACTAAATCCTACCGCCTAACCAATAAGCCCGGTCAACGGGATGCTTCCTCACTACCGCGTTTCCCGATGGCCCGTCGTGCGCCAAATCGGAACCCCAACCGGGATATCCCGCAGACCGCCACGGTAAGTGGCCTGTCGCGTGCTGAAATCCGAGAGATCGTGCGCGACCTTCTCGGCTGAACCAATTCTTCATCAGACTGTTTTGCACCGGCGGTGCTTGCGTTGTGATGAAGGACTTTTCCCATGCCGGCCAAACGATCGACTCTGATCCGCGCGTCGCTGGCGTTGGCGGCACTCGCTGTATTCAATCACGCGATGGCCGCCCGCAGCGAGCGCAAGCACCCGCCACGCGGCCGGTTCATCGACGTGGATGGTGTGCGGATGCACTACCTCCAAAGTGGCGAGGGACCGCCGGTTATACTGTTGCACGGCAATGGCGCAACGGCCGAGGATTGGGAGGCGAGCGGCGTGTTCGCGCGCCTGACCATCGATCATCAGGTAATTGCTTTCGACCGACCCGGGTTCGGTTACACGACGCGCCCGCGCGGTCGTGTCTGGACGATCGCCCGCCAAGCCGAGTTGATTGCGGAAGCCATGCGGCGGCTGGGCGTGGGCCCCGCCATCGTGGCCGGTCATTCCCTGGGCAGCATCGTGGCGCTGGAACTGGCCTTGCGGCACCCTGAACAGGTAAGCCGCCTCGTGTTGCTGTCGGGTTTCTTCTATCCGGAGGCGCGCGCCGATGTGGCACTGATGAGCGGGACGGCGCTCCCGGTGCTGGGTGACGTGGTCGCGCACACGATTGCACCGCCCTTGGGTTGGCTGTTCAGGCGCAAGGTCTTTCGCGCGGTGTTCAGCCCCGCGCCGGTTACGTCCCGTTTCGGGGCCAAGCTGCCGTTCGGACTCAGCCTGCGCCCGGCGCAGATCCGCGCGAGCGCGGTGGACGCCGCCATGATAATCCCGGCCACGCTCTTGCTTCGGGGACGCATTCAGCACGTCACGATGCCGGTTGCGATCATGGCCGGGAGCGGAGACAGGGTTGTGGACTTCGAGCGCCATTCCGGCCGGCTGCACACCGAGATCCCGGCCAGCACGCTGCATCCCCTGGAGGGCGTCGGACATATGATCCATCACACCTCGCCGGGCGAGGTGGCGCGGGTGATCGCCGGAGCGGCCTGAGCGCCGCGCGTTCGGTCGAGAGCGGAGCGTCCCGCTTGCTACAATCCGAAATGCCCGATCACGTCCTGCGATCCGTCCCAGATGAGGCGCAGGGCCACGTATAGCACCGCCAGCAGCCCGACCCAGGCGATCCAGCGATATTTTACCAGCATGCCGGCGATGGCATTGGCGGCGACGCCCATCAGCACCACCGAAACGGCGATGCCGGCGACCAGAACCCATAGATGACCCTGCGCGGCGCCGGCGACGGCGAGCACGTTGTCGAGGCTCATGGACAGGTCGGCGAGCACGATCTGGACCATCGCCTGGAACAGCGATTTCGGCGCCACGACTTCGCCCGTGTGCGCGGGGCGGCGCAGCTCGCGGAACATCTTCCAGCATACCCATAGCAGCAGGATGCCGCCGGCCAGCAGAAGGCCGACGATCTGAAGCAGTTGCAACGTGATCGCGCCGAGCCCGATGCGGAGTACGCACGCCATAGCCACCCCCACGGCGACCGCGATGCGGCGTTGGCGGGTGGGCAGGCCGGCGACAGCGAGGCCGACGACGATGGCGTTGTCGCCGGCCAGCGTGATGTCGATCAGAAGCACCTGCGCGAACGCGGTGAGGGAATGCCAGAGATCAGGGTTCATCGGTTGCAGCCGAGCTTGGTGGGCCGTACAGCGGAGTGAGCTGATTCGCGCGATGGAGAGAACATGGTCCCCCGTTACACTCGTCTGGCCATGGCCGCTATCTGGTCGCCCGAAAACCGGTTTCGGATCTGGTTCGAGATCGAGGCGCTCGCTGCCGAGGCCATGGCCGAGATCGGCGTGATCCCGGAAGCCTCGGCCCGTGTAATTCGCGACAAGGGCGGGGCCAAGCTGGCTGCGATCAACGCCGAGGAAGTCGCGCGGATCGACGCCATCGAGCGCGAGACCCGGCATGACGTGATCGCGTTTCTGACCTGGCTGGCGGAGGCGATCGGGC
>JANXXW010000116.1 GCA_025350425.1 Rhodospirillales bacterium | reverse complement strand
GCGGTTCCGAACACCCCGAGGTCGAGGTGATGGTGCCAGACCCGGTATTCATCGCCGAGCGGCGCGACCAGTTGGTCGGCTTGGTGATCACCCATGCGCATGAGGATCACATCGGCGGCGTGGCACATCTGTGGCGCAACTTGCGCTGCCCGGTTTACGCCACGCCGTTCGCTGCCGCCGTGCTACGGCGCAAGCTGAGCGAGGCGGGGCTGCTGAACGAGGTGAAGATCCACGTGATCGCACCCGGCGGTAAGTTCGACGTCGGGCCGTTCGACCTGCAGTTTCTCCGCGTGGCGCATTCCATTCCCGAGGCGCAGGCCCTGGTCATCCGCACCCCGGCCGGGATCGTGCTGCACACCGGGGACTGGAAGCTCGATGCGACCCCGCTGGTCGGGCCACCAACCGATCTGGCGGCATTCGAAGCACTCGGGGATGAGGGAGTGCTGGCGATGGTCTGTGACAGCACCAACGCCATGGTTGAGGGCCATTCCGGGTCCGAGGGCGACGTCAGGCGCAGCCTCTCAGCGCTGATCGGCAGCCTGAAGGGCCGGGTGGCAGTGACATGCTTTGCGAGCAACGTGGCTCGCGTCGAGTCGGTCGCCCTGGCCGCGCAGGATGCCGGGCGCAGCGTGGCGCTGGTTGGGCGATCCCTGCGTAACCTCGACACCGCCGCGCGCGAGACCGGATACTTCAAGGGTATTCGGCCGTTCATGAGCGAAGACGCAGCCAACGACGTGCCAGACGATCACCTGCTGATCCTGGTCACGGGCAGCCAGGGTGAGCCGCGCAGCGCCCTTGCGCGGATCGCGGCGGACAACCATCCGCGTATCGAGCTAGGTGAGGGCGATACCGTCGTGTTCAGTAGCCGCATGATCCCCGGCAACGAGCGGGCGATCGGGACGGTGCAGGACAACCTTGTCCGGCGCGGCGTGCGCCTGATGACCGACAGCGATCACATGGTCCACGTGTCCGGCCACCCCGCCCGCGACGAGTTGCGCCGGCTGTATCAGTTGGTGCGGCCACGCTACTCGGTGCCGGTGCACGGCGAGTGGAGGCATCTGGCCGCCCACGCGGCGTTGGCGCAGGAGGCCGGGGTGAAGCCTATCTTGCTCGAGGACGGCGACATCCTGAGTCTCGCGCCTGGCAAGCCCGAAGTGGTGGACAGCGCCCCGGTGGGCAAGCTGGTGGTGGATGGAAACCGGTTGGTGCCGTTGCAGGGCAACGTCATGGGCGCTCGGCGGCGCATGCTGTTCAACGGCGTCGTGGTCGGCAGCATCGCGGTGGATGCCGCAGGGATCTTGCGTGGCGAGCCGAAGGTGAGTGCGCCGGGGTTGTTCGAGGTGAACGACAAGGAGCCGGCAGCGATCGGGCGCGAGATGGCGCAGGCGATCGGCGACCTTCCGGCCGCGCTGCGCTGCGACGACGCGGCTCTGGCGGATGCGGCACGGGCCGCCATGCGGCGGGCACTGGGCAAGCGCTTGCAGAAACGCCCGTTGGTCGAGCTGCACCTGATACGGATCTAAGGACGCGCGGCAATGAATTGGTTCACCGGGTTTGTCCTGTATGTCATGATCTGGTGGACGATGCTGTTCGCCGTGCTCCCATTCTGGACACGGCCCGTAACCGATGACGCCCAAGTGAGCGGCGGCTGGCGCGGCGCGCCGGAACGCCCGCTGCTGTTGCGCAAGTTCCTGGTCACGACGTTGCTCGCCACGGTCATATGGGGCGGCAGCATCATGCTGATCACAAGCCAGTATCTGAGTTTCCGCAGTGGCATCTTCTACTTGCCGGATTAACAGGCAAAAGACCGATGCTTGATAGTTTTTGCCTGTAAAAAAAGCAAAACGCGTTCAGGATGCCTTTTTTTAAGCTTTTTTTATGTGGAAACTAGTGGACGGGAAAACATTTAAAAACAATCATCACAGCAGGATGAGGATTTCCCTCTTCCTGCCGTGTGACTGGCGTTTCCTCCCTAAACTTGGCCCGCTGCGCCATTGGCGCGCGGGCCTTCTTTTCATTTAACGTTCGTGATCCTACGTGTCACGCGAAATCGATACTAAATCCCTAGTCTCATTGTGTTTTCTTGCGCTAACTCCGTTGTGCGACGCACAAAAATAACGTTTGGCTCCGCTATGGCCGAGGTTGAATTGCGGCTGTAGGTTCCGCGACCAATCAACCGTCGCCCTGAACACGGATTCCGCCAGATGCGTCTTTCGCACTCCCTGCTGCCCACCCTCAAAGAAACCCCTGCCGAGGCGCAAATCGCCTCCCACCGGCTGATGCTGCGCGCCGGACTTGTGCGGCAGACCGCCGCCGGCATCTACGCCTGGCTGCCGGCCGGACTGCGCGTGTTGCGCAACATCGAACGTATCGTGCGCGAGGAGCAGGACGCGGCCGGAGCGCAGGAAGTGCTGATGCCCACCATCCAGTCGGCCGATCTATGGCGGAAAAGCGGGCGATACGACGCCTACGGTCCGGAAATGCTGCGCCTCAAGGATCGGCATGAACGGGATCTGCTGTATGGGCCGACCAACGAGGAGATGATCACGGACCTGATGCGCCAGTCGGTGAAGTCGTACCGCGAGCTGCCGCAGATTTTGTATCACATCCAATGGAAATTCCGCGATGAAGTGAGGCCGCGCTTTGGCGTGATGCGCGGGCGCGAGTTCCTGATGAAGGACGCCTACAGCTTCGACCTCGATTATGCCGGCGCCGTGGTGAGCTATCGCAAGATGATGCTGGCCTACATGCGGACGTTCCAGCGGATGGGGGTCCAGGCAATCCCGATGGTGGCCGATACCGGACCGATCGGCGGTGACCTGAGCCATGAATTCATCATCCTGGCCCCGACCGGCGAAAGCCAAGTGTATTACGACGCAGCGTTCGAAACGATCGACTATTCCAGCCAGAACTTCTCGATCATGTCAGAGCCTGACCTGGAGCGGTTCTGGACCCAGATGACGACGAATTATGCGGCCACCGATGACAAGCACGACACGACCGCCTGGGCCGGCGTAGCCGATAAGCGCGAGGGACGCGGGATCGAGGTTGGACATATCTTTTACTTCGGAACCAAATACAGCAAGGCGATGGGGTTGAGCGTCACGGGGAGCGACGGCGTCGCAGTGGCGCCTGAAATGGGCAGCTACGGCGTCGGCGTAAGCCGGCTGGTGGGCGCGCTGATCGAGGCGCATCACGACGAGGCCGGGATCATCTGGCCCGATAGCGTGGCACCGTTCCCCGCCGCCATCCTCAACCTGAAGGTGAGGGATCCCGGATGCGACGCGATTTGCGAGGATCTCTATGCGCGGTTCCGTGGCGAGGCGCTGTACGACGACCGTGGCGAGCGGGCCGGTACGAAGTTCGCCGACGCCGACCTGCTGGGACATCCGTGGCAGATCGTAGTGGGGCCGCGCGGGGCTGCCTCGGGGAAGGTCGAACTGAAGCGGCGGGCGACCGGCGAGAAGGTCGAGTGCTCCGTGGATGAGGCAATGGCGAGGGTGCTGGCCTAACCCATGTTCAACGCGTTTGAGCGGATGGTCGCGGCGCGGTATCTGCGCGCGCGGAAGGGCGAGCGTTTCGTATCGGTGATCGCGATCTTCTCGCTCATCGGCATCGCGCTCGGGGTCGCGACATTGATCATCGTGATGAGCGTGATGAATGGGTTTCGCGAGGAGTTGCTGTCGCGCATCCTGGGGGTGAATGGCGATCTGGCGATCTACTCGGCGGGAGTGCCGCTGACGGAGTTCGACGACATCGACGCGCGCATCGCCAAGCTGCCGGGCGTGGTGTCGGTGATGCCGATCGTGGAGGGCCAGGCGTTGCTGACCGCTGACAACGGTGGTGCTTTCGGCGGGCTGGTGCGCGGCGTGCGCCAGGAGGATCTACGAAAGCTTCGGGTGGTGGCAGACAACATCCGCGCGGGATCGCTCGATGATTTCCACGGCAATGACGCGGTGGCGATCGGCGTGGGGCTGGCGCAGCGGCTTGGCCTTGCGGTCGGTGGAAGGATCACGTTGCTTTCGCCGCAGGGACAGGCCACCGCGTTCGGCACCGTGCCGCGTTCGAAGGCCTATACCGTGGTCGCGCTGTTCCAGGTCGGCTTCCAGGAGGCCGATACGAGTTTCGTCTACCTGCCGCTGGCGGCGGCGCAGGTCTATTTCCAGGTGCGGAACGCCGCGACCCAGATCGAGGTGATGACTGACAATCCGGATCGCGTGTCTGTGGTGAACCGCGAGATTCGCGGCGTGCTGGCGGGGCGGCCGGTAAGGGTTGTGGACTGGACCCAGGCCAACAACAGCTTCTTTGCGGCGGTCGAGGTGGAACGTAACGTGATGTTCCTGATCCTCACGCTGATCATCCTGGTCGCGGCGTTCAATGTGATCTCGTCGCTGATCATGATGGTGAAGGACAAGACGCGCGATATCGCGGTGTTGCGCACGATCGGCGCGGGATCGGGTTCGGTGTTGCGTATATTTCTGATGTGCGGCGCCTTTGTTGGCGTGGCGGGCAC
>JANXXW010000107.1 GCA_025350425.1 Rhodospirillales bacterium | reverse complement strand
CCCCTCCGCCCGCAACGCCGCGAGGTCGGCGATGGTGGCTTTCGATCCAGGCAGGATGACCAGATCACAACAGGGCAACGCCATACCGCGCGGCACCATCGCCAGATCGACATCCGGCTCGGCGGCGAGCGGGTCGAGGTCGTCGAAATTGGCGATGCGCGGCAGCACCTGCACCGCGACGCGCAACCGTGCGCCCAGCCGGCGCGCGCCGGCCCGCTCCATCAGGTCCAGCGCGTCCTCGGCCGGCAGACGGGAGGCTGGAGCAAAATACGGCACGAGGCCGAGCGCCGCCCAGCCGGTACGTTCGGCAATGGCGACCATGCCGTCCGCGAACAGGCTGATGTCGCCGCGCATCCGGTTGACCACAAAGCCCACCACAAGTGCCGCGTCCGCCGGATCGATCACCACGCGGGTGCCGACCAGGTTGGCAATAACGCCGCCGCGGTCGATGTCGCCGATCACCACCACGGGCGTGTTGGTGGCGCGCGCGAAGCCCATGTTGGCGATGTCATGCGTGCGCAGGTTGATCTCCGACGCGCTGCCTGCGCCCTCCACCAGCACGATGTCTGATTCGGCGCTCAGGCGACCGAAGCTGTCGAGCACATAGGGCATCAGCGTAGGCTTCAGCGACTGATAGGCGCGCGCGGCGGCGGTGGCATAGACGCGGCCTTGCACCACGACCTGCGCGCCGGTTTCGCTCTGCGGTTTCAGCAGCACCGGGTTCATATGGACGCTGGGCGCCACCCGGGCGGCACGGGCCTGCAACGCCTGCGCCCGCCCGATCTCCCCTCCATCGGGGGTCACGGCTGCGTTGTTGGACATGTTCTGCGGCTTGAATGGCCGAACTGCGAGGCCCCGGTTCACGAGCGCCCGTGCGAGCCCGGCCACCAGCAGCGACTTGCCGACGCCCGACCCGGTGCCTTGGAACATCAGCGCCGGCATCAGCGCACCGGTTTCGTCAAAACTCGATACCTTGCTGCGCCTTCACGCCCTGCGCGAAATGGTGCTTCACGGCGGTCATCTCGGTCACCAGATCGGCGGCCTCGATCAAGGCCGGGCGGGCATTGCGGCCGGTGACGACGACATGGACACCGGCCGGCCGGGCCATGAGGCCGGCGATCACCTCCGCCTCCGGGAGATAGTCGTAGCGCAACGCAATATTGAGTTCGTCCAGCACCACCAGCGCCATACCGGGCCGGTGCATCAATTCCTGGGCCTTGTCCCAGGCGCGACCGGCAGCGGCCACGTCGCGGGCACGATCTTGCGTGTCCCAGGTAAAGCCCTCGCCCATGGTGTGCCAGGTCACGAGGTCGGAGAACCGCTCCAGCACAGCGCGCTCGCCGGTGGACCAGGCGCCCTTGATGAACTGCACCACGCCGGTCTGGCGGCCATGGCCGATCATCCGCACCAGCAATCCGAAAGCGGCGGTGGACTTGCCCTTGCCTGGACCGGTGTGGACGATCAGCAGCCCCTTCTCGATCTGCTTCTCAGCCACTTCGGCATCCTGGACGGCCTTGCGCTTGACCATCTTCGCGCGGTGGCGCTCCGCGTCCTCGGTCTCGATCATTTCACCCTCATGGCAATGCCGGCCACCATGAGCACGACGCCGTCCGCCGCGCCAGCGACGCGCTGGTGCAGGATGCCGGCGGCATCGCGGAACCGGCGTGCCAGCGCGTGCTCCGGCACGATACCGAGCCCGACCTCGTTGGACACCAGCACCGTAGGTCCGGTGCGACACGCCAGGGCCGCGATCAGCGCCCCCGTTGCGGCCTCGATGTCGTGTCCGCCGAGCATGAGGTTGGTCAGCCACAGCGTCAGACAATCGACCAGGATCGGCCTTGCACTGTCGCCCTGGAGCGCCGCCGCAAGGTCGATCGGCACGTCCCGCGTGATCCAGCCGGTCGGTCGCCGGTCACGGTGGATGGCGATGCGGGCGCGCATCTCATCGTCAAACGCCTCCGCGGTCGCCAGGTACATCCATGGCCCGGGATAGCGTTCGACAAGCCCCTCCGCATAGCGACTTTTGCCCGAGCGGGCACCACCGAGCACCAATTGCATTTCCGTTCGCATGCGTTTGACATAACCGATCGCAAGTCATACGCAACCCGAGATGGTCCTTCCTCACGGAGGGTGAAAAGGGAATGCGGTGCGGGGCCTGCCCCAATGCCGTGGCTGCCCCCGCAACTGTAAGCGGAGAGCAGGCTGCCGAGTGCCACTGGGACACTTCCCGGGAAGGTTGGCAGACTGCGTTCGATCCGCGAGCCAGGAGACCTGCCATCGCGGCGAACACCTGTTCGTCTCTGGATCGCGATGCCAGGCGGGGTGCCCTGGTGGCGGCGGTGTCTTCGGACACTGACCCTAGGGACAGCTGGTCCTGTGGGCGATCTGCGCCCTGCGGCCTGCCCAAAGGGATACCATGACCGAGCATCGACCCGTCTTACACATCTGCACAACCTGTCGCGCCGGTGAGCCGCTCGTCGAAGGAACCGACGTGCCCGGCCGGCGGATGTTCGATGCCGTGGCCGGATTGCTGGCGAGTGCCGGAGAGGCCGCGCCGATGTCGCTGCGGTCCGTCGTGTGCCTCGGCAATTGCGAGCAAGGCTGCAGCGCGGCCATCGAGCAGGAGGGCAAATGGACCTACCTGCTGGGCCGCATGGGACCGGACCAAGCGGCCGACCTGGTTGCCTATGGAGCCGCGTTCGGCGCATCCGAGAACGGCACCGTCTGGCGTTCAGGACGTGCGGCATCGCTGCGGGACAGCATCGTGGCGCGGGTTCCAGGCCACGGCTTCACCCAAAAGGAAACCATCTGATGATCCCCGCCACCATCGTCACCGGGTTCCTTGGCGCGGGTAAGACCACGCTGCTGCGCCATGTGATGGGCCAGGCCGCCGGTCGCCGTATCGCCATCATCGTCAACGAATTCGGTGAGATCGGCATCGACGGCGACACGCTGCGCCAGTGCGGCATCCCCGGCTGCGCCGAGGACGACATCGTTGAGCTGGCCAATGGCTGCCTGTGCTGCACGGTGGCCGACGAGTTCCTGCCAGTGATGGAAGCGTTGCTGGAGCGTCCGAATCCGCCCGAGCACATCCTGATCGAAACATCCGGTCTCGCGTTGCCCAAGCCGCTCATCAAGGCGTTCAACTGGCCGTCGATCCGTGGCCGGGTGACGGTGGACGGGGTGATCACGGTGGTCGATGGCCCGGCGGTCGCGGCCGGCCGCTTCGCCGACGATCCGGTGGCGGTCGCGCGCCAGCGCGCCGAGGACCCATCGGTCGATCACGACAACCCACTCGCCGAAGTCTATGAGGACCAGCTTTTCTCGGCCGACCTGGTGGTGGTGAACAAGGCCGATCTGCTGGACGCGCCGGCTCTGGCGCGCCTGTCGGCCGAGATCGCCGGGATGACCCCGCGCGCGGTCAAGGTGGTGCATGCTCGGGAAGGCCGCGTCGATATCGC
>JANXXW010000030.1 GCA_025350425.1 Rhodospirillales bacterium | reverse complement strand
CTCACATACCGCCGGTTACCATCCTCGAGTCGCTTTAGCGCGTCCGTTGGGAGTACCGAAATATCCGCCGGCGCCGCCGCGACGAGGGCGATCGCCGAGGCAGCAACACCGATAGATTTAAAAACGGACCGACGCGTAAGCGGCAGCCCCCGGCACATTTCACACATTGCGCGCCTCCAACCCTAATTTTTCGCTAACACACCCGGTCGGAAAACGCAATATAATTACGCCCAGTTGGGCTGTCAGGTGAGTGTACGCCGCACCGCATCGCGCCAGCCATCGTAGCGCCGGACGCGCACGGCTTCGTCCATCCCTGGGGAGAAGCGGCGTTGCAGCGCCCAGCCGCGGGCGAATTCCGCCGGCTCCGGGCAGACGCCAGCCGCGTGGCCAGCGAGGTAGGCGGCGCCGAGTGCTGTGGTTTCGAGCACGACCGGCCGGTCGACCGGGGCACCCAGCATATCGGCCAGGAACTGCATCGCCCAGTCCGAGGCGACCATGCCGCCATCCACGCGCAGCACGGTCTCGGCGCTCCCGGCCCAGTCGTTGCGCATCGCCTCTACCAGGTCCCGCGTCTGATAGGCGACGCTTTCCAGCGCGGCGCGGGCGAATTCAGCGGGGCCGGTGGCGCGGGTGAGGCCGAACACGGCGCCGCGCGCCTCCGCATCCCAGTGCGGCGCACCGAGGCCGGTGAAGGCGGGGACAAGATATACGGACTGGCTCGGATCGGCGCGGGCCGCCAGCGCGCCGGTTTCGGCGACGTCCCTGATCACGCCCAGCCCGTCGCGCAGCCATTGCACGGCGGCGCCGGCGACGAAAATGGCGCCCTCCAGCGCGTAGGTGCGCCGGCCGTCGAGCTGGCAGGCGACCGTGGTCAACATCCGGCTGCCGGAGACCACCGGGGTGTCGCCCGTGTGCAGCAACAGGAAGCAGCCGGTGCCGTAGGTGGATTTCACCATGCCGGGGGTGAAGCAGGCCTGGCCGACCATGGCCGCCTGCTGGTCACCGGCGATGCCCATGATCGGGATCGGTGCGCCGAACAGGCCGGGCGAGGTGTGGCCGAACAGGCCGGCGCTGTCGCGAATTTCGGGCAGCACCGCAGCTGGGATTCGGAACAGGTCGAGCAGTTCGGGATCCCAGGCGCCGGTATGTATATCGTATAACAATGTCCGGCTGGCATTGGTGGCATCCGTCGCGTGGACCCCGCCGGTCAGTCTCCAGAGCAGCCAGGAATCAACCGTTCCGAACGCTATTTCGCCGGATTCGGCCAATTTTCGTGCGCCGTCCACGTGGTCCAGCAGCCACGCGATCTTGGTGGCGCAGAAATACGGGTCGATAAGCAGGCCGGTGCGGGCGGTGACCATCGCCTCGTGCCCCGCCTCGCGCAGCGCCGCGCAGGCGGTCGCGGTGCGGCGATCCTGCCACACGACGGCGCGGTGGATGGCGCGGCCGGTGGTGCGGTTCCACAGCAGCGTGGTCTCGCGCTGGTTTGTGATGCCGATCGCGGCCACGTCGGCGGGCGTGCCGCCAGCCTGCGCCAAAGCCTCGCGAAGCACCGCAAGGCTCTGATCGAACAGCTCTTCCGGGTCGTGCTCCACCCAGCCCGATCGCGGGAAATGCTGCGGCAGGTCGCGCCGGGCGACGGACACGGGGGCCAATTGGGGGGCGCGGAACGCGATTGCGCGCGTGGACGTGGTGCCCTGGTCGAGCGCCAGGACGAGATCTTTAGACATGACACCTCTCTCCAGGCACATCCCATCAGGTGTCGCGCAGCCGGTCCAGCCGTAATCGCTGGCGATCGTCGGTCAGGCGTCGGATGGCCAGGAATACCACCGCCACCGCTGCGAGACCACTTCCGCCGGAAAGCAGGAACATCAGCAAAATTTGATACTTGGCAGCCTCCAGCGGATCCAGCCCAGCGAGCACCTGGCCGGTCATGATGCCGGGCAGGGTCACGAGGCCGGCCGCCGACATCTGGTTGATGATCGGCAGCAGGCCCCGCCGGATCGAGCTCCGCACCAACGGCGCGGTCGCCTGGCCGATGGTGGCGCCCAGCGCCAGCCGCGCCTCGATCGCGCCACGCTCCCGCACCACGCCGCCAAGCAGGCTGTCGAGTGCCAGGCTGGCAGAGTTCAGCACGCTGCCGAGCACGATGCCGGCTAGCGGAATGGCGTAGCGCGGATCGTACCAGGGCGACGGGCGCAGGGCGGTTGTCAGCGCCAGGATACAGGCGAGCCCGGTGGCGAAAGACACCGCTATGGCACCGACGACGTGGTTGCCGAAGCGCTGCAACTGCCGCTCGGGCCTGGCCGCGACCTCGCGCGCCGCGACCGCCATCATCAACAGAATGACCCCGGCCGTGGCCCAAGGCGAGGCGAGCGCGAACACCGCGCGCAGCACGAAGCCGATCAATACGAGCTGCACGACCATCCTGGCCGCCGCGATGAATAGCTGGCGATGGATGCCGAACCGCAGCGCCACCGACAACGCGCCGTCGAGCACGATCAGCAACGCCGCCACCGCGATGTCGCGGGGTTGCAGCAGGATCGGCGTCATGCCCGCTGCAGCTTTCCAGCGTCCATGACGTAACGCCGGGCCGCCATGCGCGCAGCCTGCGCCGGATTATGCGTGACCAGCAGGATCGCCGTGCCGGCCGCCATGGTCCGGGCCAGCACAGCCTCGACCCGCGCCGTCGCGGTTTCGTCGAGTGCCCCGGTCGGCTCGTCCAGCAGCAGGACCGAGGGATGGTTGAGCAACGTCCGCATGAGTGCCACCCGCTGGCGCTCCCCGGTGGAGAGACGCAGCAATGGTCCGTCCAGCAGTTCGGCCTTCAGTCCCATTTCGTCGGCCAGCGCGCGGGCGGCGGCAAGGTCGGTGAAATGCGCCGCGACGTCATCGGCCCACCAGCCGGTCTCGGCGGCGACATAGGCCACGCGACCGCGCCATTCCGGCGCCGGCATGGCCGAGCAGGCGATGCCGTCTAGCAACGCCTCACCCTCGTGCGGATCGAGGTCGGCGACCATGCGCAGCAACAGGCTTTTGCCCGAGCCGGATGGCCCGGTGATCGCCACGCAGCCGCCCGCTGGGACCTCGATGTCGAACGGTCCCGCGAGCACGCTGCGCAACCCGGCGAGCCGGAGGCGCATCGTTCGGTCAATCGGCTTTGGCGAGTTTTCCCAACAGCCTGGCGTGGCTCCGCATGCCCTGGTGGAAGCACCGGACGTCGAACTTCTCGTTCGGGCTATGCACTTGGTCGTCGTTGAGCCCAAAGCCGATCAGCAGGCTGTCGAGGCCGAGTATCCGCCGCAGGGTCTCGACCACCGGGATGGAGCCGCCGCAACCCATCAGGATCGGCGGCTTGCCATACTCGTCCTCCAGGGCCGATTGCGCCGCGCGTACGACTGGACCTTCGAGCGGCACCTCCAGCCCAGGCCCCTGCCCGAACACCTCAAAGATGAGCGTCGCGTCGGCCGGCACCCGTGCCCGCATGAACGCCTTGAAGCCTTCCACCACCGCCTCCGGGTCCTGGCCCGGCACCAGGCGGAACGACACCTTGGCGCTCGCCTCCGACGCGATCACAGTCTTGCTGCCGGTGCCCATATAGCCGCCCCAGATGCCGTTGATGTCGGCCGTCGGCCGCGCCCACAGCCGTTCCAGAGCCGAGCGCCCAGCCTCGCCCGCCGGCACCGACAATCCGATATTGCCCAGGAACTTCGCTTCGTCGAAGCCGAGCGAGGCCCATTGGTTGGATTGCCGCGACGAGATGTCCTGCACGCCGGCGTAGAAGCCGGGCACCTGGATCACGCCGGCATCGTCCTTCAACTGTCCCAGCGCCTTGGTCAACGCGTTGATCGGATTGAGCGCCGAGCCGCCGAACATGCCGGAATGCAGGTCGCGCACGGCGGCCTTCAGCGTCACCTCGGTGTAGACGAGTCCGCGCAGGCTGGTGGTGATGGCGGGCGTGTCGATGTCCCACATCCCGGTGTCGCTGATGACGGCGATGTCGGCCCGCAGTTCCTCAGCGTTCTCGGCGATAAAGGGTTCGAGATTGAGGCTGCCGACCTCCTCCTCGCCCTCGATCAGCACGGAGATCCGCACCGGCATGGTGCCGGTTGTAGCGTGCCAGGCGCGGAACGCGCCAAGCCACATCGAGACCTGTCCCTTGTCGTCCACGGCGCCGCGCGCGTACACGCGGGGGCCATTCGGGCCATCGGTGATCACCGGCTCGAAGGGTGGGCTGGTCCACAGATCGAGCGGATCGGGCGGCTGCACGTCGTAATGGCCGTAATACAGCAGATGCGGGACGTCGCTGCCACCGGGGCCGGGATGGTGTGCCACGACCACCGGATGGCCAGCGGTCTCGCGCACGCCGGCCTCGAAGCCGAGCTCCTTCAGTTCCGCGCACGCCCACTCGGCCGCCGCCCGGCAATCTCCTGCATGCGGCGGCTGGGCGCTGATGCTGGGAATGCGCAGCCACGCCAGCCAACGGTCCTTCTGATCCTCGAAACTGGACTCGATCTTTGCCAGAACCTGTTCGATCGCGCTCATCGCCGCCTCATGCTTTCCGTTGCCGGCTCCACCCTGCCAAGCGCCACGGCCCACGGCAACGCCCACGCAGCGCTCAGGACAGTTGCGCCAGCATGGTAGCGGCGTAATCCGAGCCGAACAGGATTTCCACGATCCGCATCCGATCGACCAGTGGCCCGTCGCTTTGGCGCAGCGTCTCGGCGGCTTGCCGGAGCATCCGCTCGTTGGCCTCATCTCCCAGCGTACGGGACGCCTCCTCGAACTGGCGCAGGTTGCGGGCAGAGGCTTCGACGCCGGCCTGCGTCGCATCGTCGCAGCGTCCGCCGCTCGCCGCGAGGGGACCGAGGACCGTGGCGCGCAGACTGGCGGCGAAATGGGCTTGGCAGGCCGTCACCAAGCCTTGGCGGATCGCGGTGCAGCGCGCCCGCCGCGACGCGCGATGCATGGCGCCTGGCCGCTGCACGCCGTCGAGCAACGCGATCGCCCGGCGCAGCTCCTGGCAGGCGTCGCTGGTATCGAGGACTACGATGATTTCGGGTTCCACGCTGTCGAGCATGAATTCGAGTGCCTGCTCAGCCGTCGCCGCCGCGACCGCATTGGTCCTGTCACCCGTGATCTCGCCAACCACCGTGAACACGCGGTCCGGCACCGGCAATCGTGCGAGCAACACCGAGAGCAACCCGCCCAGCGCACGGGGATCACCTGCGTGGGCCGCCCGCCCTAGCATCGGACGAAGCTCCGTTGTGTCGGGCTGCCTGCCTTCGAGCGCCCGCGCCACCAGCATCTCGATCTCGCTGGCCTCGCGGAGCACGGTGATCACAAGGCGCACGGCGTCCGCGTGGTCCGCCAGCGGCAGCCCCGTGGCGCTGCACCACTCGGCGTTCGGAGCAGCGGTTTCGAGCGCCGCCGCGGCAAGCGGCCACAGTATCGCCCCAGCCTCGGCGACCACATCGGCGTCATTCGTCCGGCATCCGTCCATGAGGCGTTCCACGGCCTTCACCGCATCGCCGAGGATGGCCCTGCACTGGACGGCCAGCGGCACGAGCGCCGTGCGCGGCAGTCCGATACGGTCGTACCGCCACGACGCGCCCGGCACGATCAACACATCGAGCGGCCTGAACAGCAGGCGTGGGAAGTTCAGCGGCCGGCGCACGTTCAGGTCAGCCAAGCGGTCCCGGAAGGGCGCGATCAGGGCATCCGCCGATCCCCGGTCCGGCAGGCTGTCGATCATCGCGACGATACGTTCGATCTTCTCCTCGCGCGCCGCCTGCGTTTGGCGATCTGTGTCGTGACTGTCGCGCCTTGTGTCCGCGTGTCGGGCCATCTACGCGACCATCGCCAGGAACTGCTCGTTGCGCGCCACGATACCGGGCATCATCGCGCCGTTCGGCATGGTGCCACGCGAACCCTGATGCTGCGGATTGGCGCGCGTCGAGGTGCCGCTTGGCAGACTGAGCCAATCATCGGCCTGCGGCGGGATCGGCGGTACGAGGATCGCCATTTCGGCCAGGGTTGCTGAAAGATCGCCCTGTCCGCTCATGGTCCGTGAAAGCATGCAGATGCGTGGCCAACCATCCAGCAGCCATTCGGGTCTCGCCGCCGCTTCCAGGATCAACGCGGGGTGCATCGCCCAGTCCACCAGCGCGCGCCGTACGTCGGCCAGCCCGGCCATGGCGGTTCCGACCGCCCGGCGCGCCAGCGACAGCGTCAGTTCCGCGTTGGTAACCACGAACCGGGCATCCCCGGCCGCCACGGCGGAGACGGCCCCGAGATGCCCGACCAGGGTGATCAGATCGGCCAGATCAGCCAGATTGCGGGAGACGAACCCGCTTGACGTGCTCTGCCCCAGCCCGAGTTCCGCGACCGCATACGCCATCTGCTCCAGCCCCGAGACCATTTCATCGACGTTGCGCCCGGTTTCCAGCGCGATCGGCGCCATCGCGTCCCGCACCATGACCTGCAAGGCGGGGGTATCGGCACCGGTGGCGCCCCCCGTGGCGACCCCGGCGAGTTGGGTGAGCAGTTCGCGATGCGCGTTGGCCCCAAGCTCCTTGTTCGCGGTCGTCACCGTGCTCGCGGCCAGGGCGGCGGAACGGCCGGCGAAGCCTTCTTTCAGCACGTTGCGGGTGATCCGCCTTATCTCGGCCGGGTTGAGCGGGTAATCCAGCCCATGGTGGGTTTCGAGCGCGGTGCCGAGCCTCGTGTCATGCAGGGTCGGGACGCAGATTTTGCGCACGCTTTCCAATGCCAGGATGTAGACGCCCCGCTTACCGGACGGATTGGGCACGATCACTTCCAGGCTGCTGGGCTTGTGGGCCGGCCGTATCCGCGCGCCGCTTAGGAGTGGCGTGGTGAAGGTGACCGCAAGTCCGCGCTCCCGGAAAGTCAGGGGCTGGTAGGTATCGGCCGGCGGCGGTGGTTCCGACATGCGTTGTGGGCTCGTCCGGGATCGTGTTCCCACCAATATCCACGACGTGGCTTAACGCGAGGTTACGGACGCGCCGCTTTTAACCGGCCGCCCGCTTGCCGCGCGTCACGATCTGGGTCGGGTTGACGAACCGAAGCGCGATCAGCAGCCAGATCAGCGTGGTCACCATATAGATCACCGCCATCGCATCGATCGATTGGCCAGCGCGCACGCCGGCTGCGAACACGGCGTAGTACAGCGCCACCACCAGGGTCTGGCTGGTCGGCCCGGACGTGAGGAACGTCAGTTCGAACATCGCGATGGTCCGCACCAGAACCAGCAGCAAGGCGGCCAGGATGCCGGGCGCCAGCAGCGGCAACAGGACATGGACGAACATGCGGAAGGTGCCCGCGCCAAACACTCTGGCCGCCGCCTCAACGCGCGGGTCGATCTGCTGGATGAACGGCACCATGATCAGGATCACGAACGGCACGGTCGGCACCAAATTAGCCAGGATCACGCCGGTGATGTCCCCGGCGGCGCCCACGCGGTACAGCACGGTCGCGAGTGGGATGCCGAAGGTGATCGGCGGAACCAGCAGCGGCAGCAGGAACAGCAGCATCACCGCCGACTTGCCCGGAAACTCCCGCCGCGCCATCGCGTACGCCGCCGGTACGCCGAGCAGGCCGGACAGCGCCACCACCGCGCCGACCACCTCCAGCGTGGTCAGTAGCACGTCGGGCAACTGGAACTCCTCCCAGGCCGAGGCATACCATCGCGTGGTGTAGCCGGCCGGCAACCAGGTGCCGAGCCAGCGCGTGCCGAACGAACTGACCACCACGGTCGCAATCAACGCCAGCAGATTGAGCACGAAGAAACCGACGATTGCCCAGACCGCCGTCGCCCAAAGGCGTTCCCCCAACGGCCTAGTGATGGCCGACTTGCCGGCGCGCATCAGCCCTTGCCCCCGCCGGCAGGGCCTCGATACACAAGACTTTGTAAGCCGAGCAGCGCGGCCACGATCACCACCTGCGTGAACGCCATGATCATCGCGATCGCCGAGGCCATGGAGTAGTCGTAATCCTCGAATGCGGCGGTGTAGGCCGCGATCGAGATCACCCGCGTGTCTCCGGCAGGCGCGCCGAGCAGCACGGCGGACGGGAACACGGAGAACGCCTGCACGAACGACAGGCAGAAGGTGATGATGAGGCCCGGCACCAGCAGCGGCAGCAGGATCTCGTTGAACCGCTGGCGGGCGCGGGCGCCAAGCATGGCTCCGGCCTGTTCGAGCGAGGGGTCGATGCCCGTCACGTAGCTCAAGGTCAGCAGGAAGGTGAACGGAAACCCGGTGACGACCAGGGACAGGAACACGCCCCAATAGTTATGGATCAGCCGAACCGGATTGCTGGACAGGCCGAACTCCAGCAGGAAGCGGTTCAGCCACCCGCGCGGGCCGAGGTAGTTGAGCATCCCTTGCGCCACCAGCACCGTGCCGAGCGTGATCGGGATGACGAGGATCGTGGTCAGCAGACGCTGCCGCCGCATGAGGCGCACACGCAGCGCCACCGGCACCGAAAGCGCCACGTTCAGCAGCGTCACGGGAATGGCCAGCCAAAGCGTTTTGCCGATGGTGGAATACAGGAACGGATCGCCGAAGAACGTCGCGTAGTTCGCGAACACGTCGCCGGCCTTAGGCTGGAACGACACCACGAGGCCGTACAGAAACGGATAGACGAACAGCGCCAGCACGAACAGCACCGCCGGCAGGGCGAGCAACGTCACGCCGTCGAGCCCGCGTTGCGAAAGCCGGACCGACAGCGGCACGCCGTCCCTCGTCATGCCGCCGCCGCGTATACGAGCACGCGCGCCGGGTCGGCGCCGAGATGCAGCGTCTCGCCGTTGGCCACGCGGTGTTCGGCGCGAAAGAACAGCTCCAACCCCTCGGGCGTCACCGCCACGCCGTAGAAGTCCCGGCCGCGATATTCCGCCGTCCGCACATTGGCCACGATCGGGCCATCCTCGCGCGGGGTGAGATCCTCAGGGCGGATCGCTGCGATGGCCCGTCGTTCCATCACGTCATCCACCAGCGTCGCATCGATCAGCACGGGGCCGATCGCGACCTTGACCGCGTTGCCCGTGCGCGTGGCGCGCGTGGGGATCACGTTGCGGTAGCCCATAAATTCAGCGACATCGGCGTGGGCCGGGCGGGCGTACAGCGTTTCCGGCGTGCCGATCTGGCGCACCTGGCCATCGCTCAGCACCACGATGCGATCGGCCAGCGACAGGGCCTCGTCCTGGTCGTGGGTCACGTAGATCGTGGCACAGCCAAGCAGGTTGTGGATGCGGCGGATCTCGGCCCGCATCTCCAGCCGCAGCTTGGCATCGAGATTGGACAGAGGTTCGTCCATCAGCACCAGCGGCGGCTCCACCACGATGGCGCGTGCGATGGCCACGCGCTGCTGCTGCCCGCCGCTGATTTGGCCCGGCAGCTTCTCCGCCTGGGCGCCGAGGCGCACCAGCTTGATCGCCTCCTCAACCTTGGCGTCGATCTCCGCTTTGGGGCGGCGCTGCATCCGGAGCCCGAAGCCGATGTTGCAGCGGACGTTCATGTGCGGGAACAGCGCGTAGTTCTGGAACACCATGCCGAAGCCGCGATCCTCCGGCGCCAGCAGG